>JAADYV010000418.1 GCA_010092855.1 Chloroflexota bacterium
AGTATGAAGTTGGGAGTTATTCGCCGTGTGTTCATGTGCTTTTTTCCTGTTTTATCTCTACAGTTTTGAGCATAACACGTGCCGCGCTATAAGTCCGCAAAAGACCTTCAAAAATGCTATAAAAAACGTATAAACAAACCGGAGATAAACCATGATAGGTTTCTGTAAGGTCGTAGGTTGGTGCAAACGGAGTTAGAGATCGCAGGTGGGTGCGGGCGTTTCAGGGGAAAAACCGGTAGGCAGGTCCGGATCAAGCGTGGCGAGGTGATCCGCCAGCAGGCTCTCCAGGTATGGCGTGACGCCCCACAGGTCCCGCAGCGCACGGTAGTCCTGGATCGCTTCAGGATCGCCGGGGGCCGCCGTGTGCACGGCGCGGATCATCAGGTTCTTATCGGTGTGCTCCGGCGAGATGAACTCGATCACGTCGGCGCGATAGCCCAGCAAACGCAAAATCTGCGCGCGGAAGGTGTCGGTCAGGATGTCGCCCAGGCGGTGCTTGAGGATGCCATGCTGCCAAACCGGCGCGAAGTCGGGCGGGGCGGGCAGCTCGTTCAACTGCGCCTGCAGGTGATGGTGGCAGCAGGGCACGCTGAAGATCATGTGGCTTCCCCAGCGGACGGCCTGGGCCAGCGCTTCGTCGGTGGCAGTGTCGCAGGCGTGCAGCGCCAGCACGATATCAGGCGGCGTATCCGGCTGGTAGTCGATGATTTGCGCGGGCACCAGCGCCAGGGATTCCCAGCCGAGGGCATCGGCCAGTTTTGCCCGCTTATGTAACAGGTCTTCGTTCACGTCCACGCCGGTCAGCGTAACAGGTGTGCCCAGCACATGCTGGAGGTAGTGGTACACCGCAAACGACAGGTGCGCGCTGCCACAGCCGCAGTCCACAATCCGCAGCGGGGCGTACTCGGTGGCGTTCGTATCAAACGCGCCAGTTTCGCTCATCAGCCGCAGGAATTCGTTCACCTGGCGGAACTTGCGCTGCATGTTGGCGCGAACCTTGCCGTTGCGCGTCATGATGCCAATCTGCTGCAAGAACGGGTCGGGACGGTCCGCCGGGAGCAGCAGGTTTTTGCGGCGATCATGGCGCAGACTGGGTTGTTCGTGGGTTTCAGGGGCGGGGTGGTGGTGGACGATTGCACGCCCCTTTTTGCTAAACTGGACGTGCAGCGTTTCGGTGGTCGTTTGCACGCTGATCGACTTAAACCCCAGCACCAGCAGTTCGTCCAGCCGTTCCCGCGCTGCGTCCCCATCGTAGTTCTTGGTGGTGTCCTGCCGCTCGTCCAGGTACGAAAACTGGAGCACCCGCCGGTTCCGGATCAGCACCGGGCGCACCGTCACCTTGCGCCAGGGGATGTCGTGGCCGCGCTGCTGGCCGCTGAAGGTCGCGCTGATGAAGGATTCTGCGTCTAGAATCGCGCTGGTGACCAGGCGGTGGTAATCGTCGGACATGGCTAGACTTCCGGGCTTTTGGGCAGGTGCTTGAGCACGATCAGGGTGATGTCGTCGAACTGCGGCTCCCCGGCGGTGAAGGTGTCCACAGCCTTGAGGATGCCGTGCGTCAGGTCGAGCGCGGTGTGGTGGCGCAGCTTGGCGATGGTAGACTGCAAGCCAACCGTCCCGAACTCGGCTTTGTCGGCGCGCAAGGCTTCGGTCACGCCGTCGGTGTAGGCCACCAGCACGTCGCCGGGATTGAGCGTGACGGCGTCCTCGTTGAGCACAATCTCCGGAATGACGCCGAGCGCAATGCCACGCGTGTTGATCTCTTCGGCGGTGCCGTTGGCGCGGATGACCAGCGGGGGATTGTGGCCTGCGCTGCAAAATGCCACCTTGCCGGTTTGCGAATCCCACAGGCCATACCACACGGTCACGAACAGCTCAGTGCGGGTATCGCGCAGTAGAATCTCGTTGACGCGCTCCAATGTTTCGGCGGGAGCACGCCGGTTGGAGCCGACGGCACGCAGCAGGGTACGCGACAGGGCCATGAACAGCGCCGCCGGGACGCCCTTGTCCGCCACGTCGGCCACGACCAGCGCCCAGCGGTGTTCGTCCACCGGGAAGAAGTCGTAGAAGTCGCCACCCACCTGGCGCGCGGCGCGGTAATAGGCGGCCACGTCCCAACCGGGTACGGTGGGGAAGGTATCTGGGAGGAAGCTGGTCTGAATGGTGCGCGCCACTTCCAGTTCGCGTTCCAGCCGTTCGGCGGCGGCGGCCTCCGCGATCAGGCGTGTGTTTTCCAGCGCGAGCGCGGTCTGGTGCGCGATCCCGCTCAGGATGTTCAGGCGGCGCTGGTCCACCACCCCGCCTAGCGCAGGATGGTCAACCACCATCGCGCCGACGAGGTGCCCGCGCGCGATCAGCGGCAGGCCCATCAGCGCCGGGCTTTCGAACAGGCGCTGCAACAGCACCGGCACCGGGCAATCGGTGCCCACGCCGCACGCCACCGGTTCGGTCATCTCAGAAAGGTTCGCCACAAACTGCCCGTCCTCGCGCGTGAAGCTGATCTCGCCAAAGGCCTGCTTGTGTTCCGCTGCGAGGCCCCACGCCGTCCCGCCATTGAAAGCTTCGGCGACCGGGTCCCATTTCATGACGCCGCAGCGCTCGATGCCGACCAGCAGCGGTGTCAGGCGCACAATCGTTTCCAGGCTTTGCGCGGGGTCAATCTGGGTATTCACCGCTTCGGCGACTTGCAGCAGCGCGGTGCTGACCCAGGCTTCCTCCTGCTGCGCGGCAAAAAGCTGCGCGCTTTCGATGGCAAGCGCGGCCTGGTTGGCGATGCCGCTGATCAACTCGATTTTGCGGTCGGTCATTGGCTCGGAGCCGCTGCGCTGCCCGATCAGGATCAGGCCCATCAACTCGCCTTTGGCAAACAGCGGCAGGATCACGCCCTGGCCGATGCTGATGTTGACCGGCAGGTCGCTGGGGCGGGGGGTGTTGGCGTCGATCAGGATCGGCAGGCCGTCCTGTTTCAATTGCGCCAGCAGCGGCCAGGTCAGCGGCGTCAGCGTGAAACCCGCCAGTGCGTTGGCGGTGTCCGGCGAGGGGCCCGCGATCTCGACCACGCGGAATGTGTCCGGATCGTCAGCCAGGATCACGGCGCTCCACTCCACGCCCACCAGCAGCGGCGTAATGCGCGCCACCGTGCTCAGCACTTCGTCCAGGGTGGTGGCGCGGGCGGTGGCCTCGGCCACTTGCAGCAGCGCCGTGCTGACCCAGGCCTCTTCGCGCTGGGCCATGTAGAGCTGGGCGTTGGTGATGGCGACCGCGGCCTGGTTGGCAAAGGTGTTGATGATCTCGCTGTCTTCCGGCGAAAAGTCGTCCGGGCCGTTGCGTTCCAGGACCAGGTAGCCAATCGGCTCGCCTGCCACTGTGAGCTGCACCATGATCAAGTCGTGTGGATCGCCGGGCTCGCTGCGGGCGTTGACCCGATGAAGCAGGGCGCCTAACCGCCCCTCGGTGGCGGAGTCGGCGGGCACGGCCACGTCCCACACGTTGTCGTTCGCCGGCACGATGGCTCCCTGTGCGGCGCTGATGTGGTACACCTGGTCTTCCGCGTCGAAGAGCAGGATCAGGCCGACCGTGTAATCCACCACGCGGTCCAGACCGGCCAGGATGCCGTCCAGCACGCTGTTGAGATCGAGCGACGACCCCAGCACGGTGCTGAGTTCGCGCAGCGTTTCGGACAGCATGCGGCGGCGCGATTCGTTGGCGAACAGGCTGGCGTTGCGCAGCGCAATCGCCACGGTGTCGGCCAGCGCCTGGATCAGCGCGACATCGTCTTCGCTGAAGGCGTCGGGATCGGTGCTCTGGATGTCGAACACACCCAGGATGTGTGAGCCGATGCGGATGGGGACCGCCATTTCGCTCTGGGTGTCTTCGACGCCGGGGCCCGTTTTGTACCAGTCGTCGTCCTGCACGCTGCCACTCAGCATCGGTTGGCCGTCGCGCGCCACCTTCGGAATAATGCCGGTGGGCATGTTGAGATCGTAGGACAGCTTTTCCAGCGCCCAGCGCCCGCTGTGCACGCCACTGCCGCTGCGGAACACCAGCCGGTCCCCCACCCGCAAGAACAGGTGCACCCGGTCGTAGCCCAGGTTGTCGGTCACCAGATCGACGACTTCGTCCAGCAGGTCGTCGATCTTGAGGATGGAGACCAGCGCCCGCGCCACTTCCGTCATGGCGTTGATGCGCTCGGTCTGGCGGCGTTCGATGTCATAGGTCTGCGCTTCCTGAATGGCCAGCGCAAGCTGCCCGGCCAGTGTTTCGAGCATGGACACGTCGTCGCTGTCGAAGGCGTCCAGGCGGTTGCTCTGCACGTCGAGCACGCCCATCACGCGGTTTTGAGTGACCAGCGGCACGCAGATTTCCGAGCGCGTGGCTTCGAGCACCAGCGTTGGCAGGTAGCGGTTATCGGCGCTAACGTTAGGCGCGATGGCGGCCTGGCCATGCTGGAACGCCCACCCGATCAACCCCTGGTCACGATCCAGCATCAGGTCATCGGGGTTCAACTGCTCGTGGCTGCTAGCCTTGAGGTGAATCTGACCGGTTTTGGCATTTGGGACGAAGATGTTGACCGCATAATAGCCAAACGAACTGCGGATGAGGGTCACGATCTGGCGGAACAAGTCGGGCAGCGGCTGGATGGCCGTGATCTGGCGCGTGACGTTGTTGATCAAGCGAAGCTGGCGAGCCTGTTCCTGGGTAGCCTCGAAGTCCAGCGCATTGCGCAGCGGACCGGCGGCCTGGTTGGCCAGCAGCGTGAGCAGGCGCATGTCCTCTTCGCTGAACTGGTTGGCGCGGTCACTCTGGATGGCGATCACGCCCAGTACGGCCCCGGCAGATATCAGCGGCGCGAAGATGGCTGAACGCGAAGGTTTGAGCGTGTAATGGCTGGGACGCGCGGGAAGCGTTTCCCATTCTTTTTCGAAGTCGCGCACTAACAGCCCGCTGCCCGTGCGCCGCACCCAGCCCACTACACCATCGTCGGCCTGCCCCTGGAACTGCTGCGGATCGAGCCGTTCGGCGTTGCGCAGCCAGACTTTGATCTCATAATCATTGTTGTTGAACAGCCCGATCTGGAAGTTTTGGGTGTCGACAATGCGCGTGGCCTGCTGGTAGATGACCTCACACAGCGCGTCGGCCTTGAGCTGCACGCTCAAGATCGCGTTGCCCACCCCGGCCAGCACATCCAGCTCTGGGCTGGTGCGATCCTGCGCAGCCAGGCTTTGGCCGCGTGCGCGCCCGCGCCAGTAACCCGTGATCAGGCCCAGGCCCACGCCGCCAACGGCCAGCGTAGCGCCCACTACCATCACAACGATCAGGGTAGAATCCACGACCTACCTCGTCTTTGCGCGAAAGAAAGCGCGGGTTAATCCTGCTGGGAGCGCGCGGCGCGGGCCGCGTCCAGGTCGGGGAAAATCTCGAACAGCATATCGAACCCCACCATTTCGAAGATTTCGACGATGCGCGGTTGCAGCCCGCTCAGGAAGACATTGCCCCCGCGTTCCTGGGCGCGCCGCCAGATCGCTACCAGGACCTTCAGCCCGCTGCTGGCAATGTATTCGACGGCGGCCATATCCACGAACATCCAGTAATGGCCCTGTTCGAGTTGGGATTTGAGCGTTTGTTCCAGCATGGGGCTGGTATTGCTATCCAGGCGGCCAGCGGGGTAGATGATGACGTCACCGTTAACCATGCGCGTTGGAAACAAGTCTTCGCCACCCTCATCCGGGCCCCCGATCTGGATCGCGGTCGGCAGGTTTTTGTACAGAATCAGGCGGTTTTTGTCGCCTACACGCTGGTAGGCGACATCATCCGTAAGTTTGCGAATAAAATATATGCCCCACCCGCCTGGCTCGCGTTCTTCCAACTCCTGGGCAGGATTGGGCGACTCGTGCTCCAGGGGGTTGAAGGCTGGGCCGTTATCCGTGATGGTGATTACGAAGCGGTTGAGATCGGTGTGGCAAGTGACTTCGATCTGGCTGCCGTCGCCCTGGTAGGCGTAGCCATGTTCGATGACGTTGGTGAGGGCCTCGTCAACGGCCATCTGGCAGTGGTAGACGGCGCGTTCATCGAGTTGGGCCGCTTCTGCCGCTTCGACGACGAAATCGCACGCATCTCGGACTTCTTCTAGACGAGCAGCAATAACGAGGCGTCTCACTTCGCCCATAACACTTCAATCCTCGCTGGTTGGCGGACGGTTAGAAGACACGGAGTTAGAAGCTGCCGACGGCCTCGACCTGGGTCGGATATATCTCGAAGATCGTGTCCAACCCGGCCAGTTCCAGGACTTCTTGCACGCGCTCAGACGGGTTGGCGATGCGGAGGTCGCCGCCACCGCGCTTGACGCGCTTGAGCACGCGCACCATTTCGCGCAGCCCGGCACTGCTCATATATTCCACGCCGCCCAGGTCGAGCACGACGTTGTTGCGCCCATCGTCGACGGCTCTGTCCATCGTCTGGCCCAGTTCGGTGGCGTTGGTGCTGTCCACTCGCCCGACAACCTCAAAGAGCTGGACACGTTTCATTTGCGAACTGTTTATTTCCATAACCATTTTTTTGATCTCCTTTCGCAGCAATGCGGGCATTATACCATCAATCGTTGCTGCGGGGGAATGGCGCACACCATGCTGGCGCGCAAGAATAAGCGGATACAACCATACCGCACATTGGCCGAAAACGGAACCGGGCTAGTAGCTGTCGATGGCGTCCATATCAGTCGGGAAGATGCTCAGTGTGCGATCCAATCCGGCCAGTTCAAGCACGGCCATCACGCGCTCGGTCGGGCTGGAAAGCCGCAAGTCACCGCCTTGTTTCTGAGCGCGTTTGTAGGCGTTGACGATCTGGCGCAGTCCGGCGCTGCTGATGTAGTCCACGCTGTCGAGGGCCAGCACCAACTGCGTATTGCCGCTTTCAAGCGCGTCGCGCATGGCGTCACCCAGGCTGGGGGCGCTGTCCCCGTCGAGGCGGCCAATGGGCTGGATCAGTTGTACGCCTTTGACTGTGGTAATCTGAATGTCCATAACCGTATGCTGCTCCTTTCGCAGCCACGATTATAGCACCAGATTGCAGGTCTGACAGCGGTCAGGTGGTGGCCAGGTCGCGGGTGCAGTATAGCAGTTGGGAGAATAGCGCGGTCGGCATACAATAAAGGGGGTGTGTCAAGTGAGGCGACTGTTCAACGTGAGTTGGTGATCCTGATTGTGGAGGGAACGAATTGATGCACACTAGCACAACGCCGGTGGCGGCGCAACTGCGGCATGTTGGCCTGGCGCTGTGGGGCGCGGCCATCGCGGCGGTGGGCGTTTTTCTGGCGCAGACGGCGCTGGCCGAAAGTGAGTCCCTGACGCCGCGGCTGCTGCTTATGGTAGGCGCGACGGTGATCGCGGCGCTGGGCGTGATGGGGTTGGCGCATATCCCGTACCGGCAGGTGCTGGGCGCTGCGCCGGAACCCGTCAGTCTGATGCTGGCCGGGTTAGCCGGGTTGGGTGCCTGGGCTGGTTCGCGCTGGGTGACCGCGGTGCTGGACCGCGGGTTGGCAGACGCAGCAGGCGAATTGGACATGCCCACCACGTTGGCTGGGCTGTCGGACTCAGTGCTAGGGATCGATACTCAGTCCGCCGCCTACGAGGTTTTTGTGCTGCTGGGTGTAGTAGTGATTCCCCTGGCGCAGGCGTGGCTGTTGTGGGGCCTGGTGCAGCCTGCCGTTACCCGCGTGTGGGGGCGCTGGCGGGCGGCATGGGTTACCGGCGTGGTGGCGGGCGTGGTGCTGACATTGATGGCGGTCCAAAACGTTACCTTGCAGACGCCGACCGGCCTGGGCGTGATCGGGGGCCGCATCGGGGTGCTGGATATTATCGTCCCAGCACTCCCCTGGGGGCTGGCGGCACTGGGCGGCTACCTGGTGATCGGTTGGATCGCGGCGCTGTGTGTGGCGCTGGCCGATTCGCCCTGGGCGGGTTTCACCGCGCACAGCACATATGCCTATGCCAGCTTTGCGCTGCGGGATGAACTGGCGGAGGAATTGGGGGGCAAGCGGCTGCTGGACGTGGCGTGGTTGACAGTGCTGCTGTTGACGGGCTTCGCGACGCTGGTCGTGCTGCAGGTGCTGCGCTATCGCAACGAACGCAGCGAGGGCGGTGACGCAGTTGAAAACGACTCGGCACCCGACAGCATCAGCTGGGTCGTGTGGATCGGGCTGCCGTTTGCGCTGCTGCTGGCGGGCGTAGTGGCGCTGGTGGTGGTGGATTTGCAGGCGCGGGGGTAATGGTTTCTGGCTGGTATTTGCCCATAACTACTCTGGAGCATCACCCTCACACTGATAAGCACACGTTTTCCGAATTGGGGAGGGGCGCTGCGCTGCCGCCTGTGGCTCAAGCCGCTTCGCTACTGAAAGCCGACAGGCTACAACGGGCGAAAGTCCACTGAAGGGAACTCACGGCTTGGCTCACCGGCGTCAGGACCATCGCAAAACCAGCATATCCACTAGCGGTAGGAAAGAGTCGCTTCAGCCGACTTCATTTTATGTAGCTGCGCGGCTTTGAGCCCGCAGCGTATGGGATACAGAATCCCCAGCCGAGGTTTGTTGGTTTGGAAGGTATCCTGGTGAGCGAATTGAATGTCCACTCGTTTTGCCCCTACAGCCGCCGCAGGAAGCCCACCAGCAGCCCCATGATCCCCAGTGCGCCCAGCGCCAGGATCGGCACAATGGGTGGCAGACCCTCGTCCTCGGACTCGGTGAGGGCAGGCGAGGTCTTGGGGATGGCGATGGGCGTGGGTGAGGCCATGATGGGCGTAAAGGTGGGGTAGACGAAACCGGGTGGCGGCGCGGTGGCCAGGGCTTCTTCTGGTGTGGCCACTGCCGTCAGCGTCAGGTCGCGCACAGCGTTCAGCGTTTCTTGTGCACCGGGTGTTTGCTCGATGAACTCCGCCGTTTGCTGTTCGGCCAGGATGATCGGGTCCGGCGTGGGCAGGTCTGCCAGTTCCAACTGCGGGATCAGATCCGGGTCGCCGCTGACCACATTCACGACCTCGAAATACACCCAGGCGAAGCCGGTTGCTGTGTCGGGGAACTCGATCTGGTACCAGTTATAATGCTGACCCAACACCGTGAACTCAATACCAGGGTTGATCTGGGCGACCACGCTGTCGTTGATGTCCGGCCCGGAGCGCACGTTAGTGTTTTCGCTGATCGCCTCGACCTTGATCGTCTCAACCGAAATGGTAGGCGTGCGCGTGGGGGTTTCGGTAGGGGTGGGCGTGGGCGTATCGGATGGTATGATCAATCCACTCGGTGTCGAGGTGGGAGCCTGCCGGACGAAAGCCGGCGACCCACTCTCCTCCGTGCGGGCACGCGCCAATGACACGCCCGCCAACAGCAGGATACTCACCAGCCCGCCAACCAGTAGTTTTGTTCGCTTACTACTCAACATGAATGCTTTTCTGTCAATCTGAACAGTACACTCAAATTCGCGGCCCAAGCATACCGCAAAAGCGACCCGCCGGGAAGGTCATTCCGTCCAGCGTATCCTGTTCAGCGGATAGTCGCGGGTTTGTTCCGCCTGGCGATACCCGTCGGGGCCGGGGCGTGTCATGCAGCCCTGGTACGGCTGGTCCGGGAAGCTGCACACGGTCCATTCGCCCAGCACAAACAACGGCACGGTCACACCCGGCAGACAGGCGTGGCACTGCGCTGGAATCCACTCGCCGTTGTAGCGGCGCGCGAGGTGCAGGTGCGTGCCGGTGCTGAAGCCGCCCGCGCACGACGGGTGCCCCAACCGGTCCCCGGCCACCACATGCGTGCCTGCCGGAATGCGTTCCCAGTCGTCGATATGCTGGTAAACCAGCACCCAGCCGGTGTGCTCATCCGCGTCAGCGGGCGCGGTGGGGGTGTCCAGGTCCAGGATCACGAACCCATCGCCGCTGCGCACCACCAGACCGGGACCCGCTGCTGTCGCCCAGAACGGGGAAATGTAGCAACCGCTGGGTGGAGAGTCAACGGGAGGTATTGGCGGCGCGAAGTCGATGGCGGCCCAGGCTGCGCCGGTTGCAAAACCGCTGTGGGGGCCGCCGGTGTATATCCACTCCTCGACCGGGCCAAAGGGCAGCAGCAGCCGGGGTTGGACCAGGCCGGGCGGCACAAGCGGTTCCAACGCCGCGCTGAACGGAACACCGAACAGGTGAGTGTAGGTCTGCATGAACCCGTCCGGGCGGGTGTCCTGCGACCACGTTTCGGGCGTTGCACCCCAGGCCAGCAGCGTCCAGACTCCCACCGTACCGGGATTGATGGCCTCATCCAGCGGCACGGACTCACCTGCTACCTGCATCGCATCCTGGCCGCGATACTTGCGCCCGTAATAGCCGCTGTTGAGCAGGTCGGCGGCGTGGCGCAGGTGGGTGTCCAGCGTGTTCTCGCCCGGCAGGACAAACCCTAGCGGGTAATCCAGGGCGTCACCCTCTGGCGCGGGATTGCTGAGCCAGCCGCCGCGATATTCCACCAGCGCCAGCAGCAAACGCGGATTCACGCTGAAATCCAGCGCGACCTGCGTCACGATCTGCGCGCCGGTACGCGGTGGTTCCTGGCGGGAGATTGTGGTGGGTTCGGTGTAGAAACGCAGCAGGCCCGGCTGTGCGGCGACGAATCCCGCCACGTCGAAGGCGCTGGCAGTGGGTCCATAAACCAGCGCGCTGTCGGGCAACCGGGGCAGTTCTGGCTGGGCGGTTGCCGGGGGCGCTGCGTGGTTCAGCATTCCCAGCAGCAGGACACTTGCCAGGGCAAATACAATTAGCCCACGCTGCCGCTGGGTGCTGTGCATCACCACGAAACCAGGTTGATGTCTTCCAGGCGGCTGGCTTCGGCGATGGACGCTTCATAATACGGATCGGCGGCGGCCAGCGCCAGGTTGGTGATCGTGCCCTGGTATTCGGCGTAGGGCTGGCCCGGCAGCTTGGCCACCACCCAACCACTCAGCACAAAGGGCGGGGCTGTCACGTCGGGGGCGCAGTCGGTGCACTCCGCCGGAATCCATTCGCCGTTGTAGCGGCGCGCAAAGTGCAGGTGCGTGCCATTGCTGAAGCCGCCTTCACACGACGGCTGGCCGATGCGGTCGCCGGTCTGCAACTGGTCGCCTACCTGGACGCGGTTTTGCTGGTCAACGTGCATGTACAGCAGGGTCCAGCCGGTGTGTTCGTTGCCGTCGCCGTCCAGGTCCAGCACCACCTGGCCATCAGCGCTGCGCACGACCACGCCCGGTGCAGACGCGATCACGGCATAGGGCGAGAGGTAACACGAACTGGTGACCGGGTAGTCGTCCGGCAGATCGGGGGGCGCGAAGTCGATGGCGGCCCAGGCGGAGCCAGTGTTATACCCGCCGTGTGGACCACCGCTGTAGCGCCAGATTTCGCCTGGTGCGAAGGGCAGCGTCAGGTCTGGCTGCTGCAAATCGCGCGGCACCAATGGATCAATCGTGTAGGCGAATGGGTTTCCGAACAGGCTGACGTAAGTCTGGTAAAAACCAGTGGCCGACACGTCGGTCTGCCACCGCTCGTAGGTATTGTAGATGCCCAGCGCGTACTGCACGCCGATGGTGCCGGGGTTGAGCGTGGCGTCCAGCACCAGGCGCGTGCCGTCGCTGAGCACCATTGGCTGGACCGGGATGTCGCCCCGGTATTTCCAGGCGTAATAGCCCTGGTTGAGCGCGTTGGCCATCGCGATTGTCTGGTCTTCCAGACCTTGCAGCCCGTCATCAACCAGGCCAAAGGGATAGCGCTCGGCGGAACTGCTGGCCTGGGGTTGGGAGAGCCAGCCGCCGCGATACTCCAGCAGCGCCAGCAGCAGGCGCGGATTCACACTGTAGTTGGTGGCGACGGTGGTAATGATTTCCGGGCCGCTGCGGACCTGGTCGTCATATGAGCTGCGTTCGGAATACGTGCTCAGGTAACTTTCCCGGTCTGCCAGAAACTCGGCTACGCTGAAATCGCTGGCGGCGGGGCTGTAGACCAGCTCGCTGTCCGGGATCAGCTTGAGGTACGGCCCGGCGGCGATGTTCATATCGGGCACATTGAGAATGTCGCCCAGTTCGAGCACATTGGCATCGGGCAGGTCCGGGTTCAGGGTCCGTAGTTCCTCTGGTTCAATCCCATAGCGGCTGGCGATAACGTTGAAGGTGTCGCCGCCTTGAACGACATAGGTGTTGTCGTCGCGTTGGGGGGCCTGGGTGGGCAGTGTGCGCGCCAGGTTGGGCGTGGGGACCAGCGCCCCGGTGGGGTCGCCGGGAACCTGTCCGCCCGCCGCGATCAGGTCAGGCGTGGCCGTGATCTCGATCACCTGTTCGCGCGCCAGGTTGCACGCCAGGGACGCCAGCAGCAGCATGGTCAATACGATCAGCAGGGCGCGGCGCACGGTCATGACAGGGCCTCAACCAACATTGGCAGCGAAACGTCGTACCGGTAGTGGGTGCCCCGGTGCCCGTCGGGGTATTCCTGGTAAACGTGGGGAATGTCGAGCGCGTCCAGTTCGCGGCTCAACGCCCGCGCGCCGATCTGCAACTGGTATTCGTCAAACGCTCCGGCGTCCAAAAACGCCAGTCGCATACTACGCAGCGCATCGGTATAAACGGGTTCGTGCACTTTGCGGACCGGGTCGTGTTCCAGCCAGCGCGCCCACACCTCCTCATCCAGCGCACCAGTGTCGGGATCGATGGGCAGGTCAAAGCCGTGCGGGGCGTCGGGGTTGGAGCCGAACGCCGCCGACCAGCATACGCTCATCACCAGTTCCCAGAAGGCGCTGTTCTTGGGCCGGATGGTGGGGATTTCGCGGATGAAGGTGTCCAACCGGGCGAAGGTATCGGTGCCATCGTAGCGCGCCAACTGCTGGTGCATCTTGCACAGGTGAGGGATGCAGGCATATTCCCAGTACAGGTCCCCGCTGTGGCAGCCGAACGCGCCGAAGACCTCCGGGTGGTGCATGGCTTGCGTGATCGCGCCGAAGCCGCCGCTGCTGCGCCCCAGGATGCCCCGGTGCGCGCGGTCGCGCAGCGTGCGGAAGCTGCGGTCCACCAGCGGGATCACTTCGTCGATCAGGTAGTCTTCGTAGCGCCCCATGCCCGCCGAGTTGATGAACTGTGACGAGCCGTAGCGCGTCCACATGTCGGGCAGCACCACGATCACCGGTGGTAGGCTGCCGTCAGCGATCAACGCATCGATCTGTCCCTGGATGTTGACCTCCCAGGGCCGCCAGTTGAGCAGGCCGGGGCCGGTGTTGCCATGACTGCTCAACAGGTACAGCGTGGGATAGCGCCGGTCCGCCTCTTCGTCGTGGCCCGGCGGCAGATAGACCGCCACCTGCCGCACGTGCGGGTCACCGAGCGGGTTATCGCGGAGAATGACACTGTCGAGTTCCAACATCTCGACACGGCCTGGACTATGTAATATCATCTGGGTCTGCCCCTTTCAATCCTGATGAAATTGTAGCCAAGCCGCCAGCCGCGAGCAACCATCGGCAGGGTAATCGCCCATCGACCGTGCGCCGACCGTCAGCCTGGCGACGGTACTGAGGGGTAGGATTTGCGGGGCAAGGGAGTTATAGGTATCGTTATGTGCAATATGAATTTCTAGGGCAGGAGGATAATTCATGCCGCGCGTTAATTCTGTTCAAGAGATTTTTGAGAATCTCGACGAGAACTTCCAGGCGGACAAGGCGGAGGGTGTTGATGCCGTCTTTCAGTTTGACTTGACCGGCGATAATGGTGCCAAGTATTGGCTGAAGGTCGCCGATAAAGAGTATGAGGTGCAAGAAGGCGAACACGCCGACCCGACCATGACCCTAACGGCAACCGCGGACGACTACATCGCCGTGATCAACGGTGACCTCGCCCCGATGCCGGCCTTTATGCAAGGGCGCATCAAGGTCAAGGGCGACATGGGGCTGGCGCTCAAGCTGCAAGCGATCTTCGGGCTGTAGGCTCCGCGATTCAAGCAGTCAGCTTGTCAGCGTTCAGCCATCAGATAAGACCAAAACCCACCCCACGACCGACCTTTTTCGTCTCGTTGTGGGGCCGGTGCGACATCGTCGTGCGGCATGGTTTGCTGCTTTGGTAGGATAGCATATCGTGGTTAACAAAAGGCGCGGTCCCAACCGTCGGGATCGCGCCTTGTTGTGTGTGGTTAGCTAACCGTGCTAGCCGCCGAGGGCGACGCGGATGGCTTGCAGCGCCCGCAGCGCCAGCACATCGCGCACCGG
>JAADYV010000419.1 GCA_010092855.1 Chloroflexota bacterium
AGGCGACATGAGCCAGTGTACAGCCAGGTCACTCACGGCGCAACCAGATCGCGCACCCAATCGAGCGACCATTTGCCAGCTAGCGCGATCAAAATACCCTGGATAAGTTTGCCACAGAATACAGCTCCCAGGAAACGCCGCACCCGCATCTGGCTGGTCCCAGCCAGTATGCCGGCCACATCAAACAGCGGGTTGGGGATAGTACTGAGCAGGAGAATGGTCAGTCCACCATTGTGCTGCATCCATAGCTTAATCCGATTGACGGCGGTGGAGTTTTCTAGCACAGCCAGCCCGGAATAGCCAGTGAGGTAGCCGGTCATTTCGCCCAGGGCACCACCTGCCGCAGCCGAGAATCCAATCAGGATCGGGTTGAATGTGCTGCCCAGCGCGAAAACAAACATCAGACCCGGCGCAGGTAAGATCACGGTGGCGTTGCTCAACAGCATAATGAGAAAGATGCCGGCATAACCAAGCGTCTTGAACTCGCGCAACTGATCGTGATTCAACGCGATGATCAGACTGATGACCAGTACAGCCAGCAGCACGCCACCACGCAACCAAAGACTGGGGCGAAGCAGGGTTGAGCCAGTGTCGTCGGACATGATTTATCACCAGGCCATGTTATTCCGCCGTATCAAGCATACGCCGGATGCGGGCGGCGACCATGTCGATCGCCACCAGATTTTTGCCCCCTTCAGGGATGATGACATCAGCATAGCGCTTGCTGGGTTCGACAAACTCCAGGTGCATAGGCCGCACGCTGTGCAGGTACTGCTCGATCACGGATTCGACCGTGCGTCCACGTTCTGTGATATCGCGTTGAAGCCGCCGGATAAAACGCAGGTCGGCGTCGGTATCCACAAAGATGCGCACGTCGAACAGATCGCGCAATTCCGGCTCGACAAACACCAGAATGCCCTCGATCAGGATGATCGGTTGTGGCTCGACAATCTTGATATCAGTAGTGCGGCGGTGGGTCGTGAAGTCGTAGATCGGCACAGGTGCGGGTTCCCAGCGCTTGAGCAGGTTGATGTGCTCGATCATAAGCGAAGTTTCGAGCGCATCGGGGTGGTCGAAGTTGATAAAGTCGTACCGGGAAGAGGGAACGTCGCTGAGGTCTTTATAGTAAGCGTCGTGTTCAACATAGGCGATATTTTCGGTCCCGACTCGCTCCAGGATTTCGTTGGAGATCGTGGTTTTCCCCGAGCCAGTACCGCCCGCGACACCAATTGTGAGCGGGGGTGGTTGGTCTGTCGTCATGCAGATACCTCCCAGGGGCACACCAATCGAAATGGAAGCGTGATTACAGGCCGGTCGGGACGCAATGCACCATCTGCCAGGATGATCAGGTAGAAAAACTGCCCCAGGTGGGGCAGAAATAAGGTTCGATGAAAAAGCCACCCATGGGAGTCGAACCCATAACCTAACGCTTACGAAGCGTTTGCTCTGCCGATTGAGCTAGGGTGGCCCAAGCTGCCCGCATTATAGCAACATGCCGGTATGGTGACAAGGTCTAATTGTCCGCCGCAGCCGCCGAACCACCGGTGAAGTCCTGGGCTACAAGCGCCGGGTCTTCGCCCGCGAGCACAGCCGAATCGCGTAGTCCAGTTGGGGCAGAGTGGTCGTCTCAAAGCCCAGCGGCATCGCCACACTGTGCTCCAGGGTTTCGCCCCAAACCTGTGCCAATTCACTCTCCAGGCCCAGAACATTGGCAGGGGTGCGCCCGGTCTCGTCGAACCACACACGCTGCATGTCTGCCGATAACAGAAACTGGACGAACACTTCAGCCGCACCGGCTTCCTGGAGCGTATTATTCAGGTTCAAAACGGCAACCTCCATAGGAACCAGCACCTGCCAGCGGACGGCGGTGGAGTGCCGGGGCAACGGTAAAATGCCCAAGTCGTCGCCTAGTGCGGATTTCAAACCGGCATAGTCGGCAGAAGACGCCAGGAGAAAACCAAGAATGCGATCTTCGCGGAAATAAGCCTGGTAGGTGTTTACATCATTGTTCACGTCGATGCCGTCCAGCGGTTCGTCCTGAAAGGCATCAAGGTCTTCCAGAAACGCCTCGACCGAGTCGGTGGAAAGCGTGTCCAGGCTGCGGCCTGGTGCGAGGTATAGGCCGGACAGCAGGGTGAATGTCGGGGTAAGGAAGAGGCTGTAGTCTTGCATTGTCGCCAGGAAATCGCTGTCATTGAAGTATTCAAGTTCGGGTGTCGATCCTACTACCGTGCGGTTAAAATAGAGCGTCGCGAATTCTGTGCTGTAGGCCAGGGCAAATGGGGTATTATCAATTGTGAACGCGCGCGCAATCGGCTCCGCCAGGAAAACCGGGTTGTCCTGATAGGCGGGGTCCATAACGTAATCGGGATCGCTGGCCGTATCAAACAATTCCGTACTAAAGCCATCGATCAGGCCGTTTTCTGCCAACGTGAGAACCCACGCGCCCGGCGCTAGCAAAACCTGGGGGCCTGCACCATTTTGCACGGCGGTGGTATAGTCGTTGAGAAGGTCAGCTTCGGGATGAGCCTCGAAGACCAACGTGATGTTCGGATAGCGATCCTGGAACTGTTGGCGAATCAGGTCGAAAGCCTGGGCTTCGGAACTGGTGGATGGAAAAGGATGCCACACAACGACCGTCTGTTCCAGTACAGCAGTTGGCTCTGGGGTATGGCCGGTACTCTGGGCCGGGGATGCTGCTGGGTCGTCGTCATCCTCGATGGCTGTCCAGAGCAGGTAGCCGACGCCAAAGACAAGCATGAGGATAACCGGAATGAGGACTAACAGGTGCTGGCGGCGCAGCTTGATATTTCTCAGTTTTTGAAGCATGGCGTTTGCGTATCCTGTTTAGATTTGCACACACAATTGTCCGGCGACTCCATTATAATAAACAGGGAAGATTGAGCCAGTTTCTGGCACTAAACCGAAAGAGGGCGTGGTGTGAAGGTATCTTTGTACAAAAGCGAGGCTGTGTTCTCCGATCTGCGCGAGGAATGGAACGCGCTGCTGGCTGACAGCCTGGCGGACCAGATTTTCCTGACCTTTGAGTGGCAGACATGTTGGTGGAGCGCCTACCAACCCGGGGATCTGTGGGTTGTGGTCGTGCGGGATGAAGAAACGAACCGGGTCGATGGCGTTGCTCCCTGGTTCATTCGGACAGAAGATGATGGGGAAGTTATCGTGCGCGCAATTGGGTGCGTGGATGTGACGGACTACCTGGAAGTTATCGCGCGGCAGGGGCAGGAACCGGCTGTGTTTGCGGCCCTGGCGGATTTCCTCATGGACCAGATGGGACCGTCTGGGCAGCAGGTAGACTTGGTGCAGTTATGTAACATTCCAGAGGAGTCGCAGACGTTCGCGCTGATGCCGTCCACGTTTGAGCGCAAGGGTCTGGCGGTTGAGATCGAGTTACAGGAAGTATGCCCGGTTGTGCGACTGCCAGAAACCTGGCCGGATTATGTCGCCAGCCTGGACAAAAAAGACCGTCACGAGTTGCGCCGGAAGCTGCGCCGGGCAGGCAACGGTAACGGTGGCGTGGACTGGTATGTCGTGGGGCCAGACCACAACCTAGAGGAAGAAATGGCGCGTTTCTTGGAACTGATGGCAGCCAGCAGCAGCGAAAAAGCCGAGTTTTTGCAGGAACCGGAAAATGTTGCGTTCTTCCGGTCCGTGATGCCAGAACTAGCCGCACAAGAATGGCTGCAACTGGCCTTCCTGACTGTTCGGAACGAGCCGGTTGCCGCGTATTTGAATTTTGAATATGCCAACCGTGTGCTGGTCTACAACTCCGGGCACAATGCTGCCGACTTTGGTCACCTGAGTCCAGGGATCGTGCTGTTAGGGCGTCTGATTGAACACGCCATCAACAACGAACGGGCTGAGTTTGACTTTCTACGTGGGGACGAACCCTACAAATATCAAATGGGTGGCCAAAACAGAAGTGTTTACCAGTTGAAAATCCGGCTGGCGGCCTGATCAACCAGCTATCCTCCGTAGGAGTTGACGGTGTTGATCGTCTCGGCATCGATATAAGGTGGCTGGTCTTCATATTCAAGGGCCTGGCTTTCGCTCACGCGCGTCTGTCCCTGGTGGTAAAGCACATCATTGAAGGCATCGTAGCGATAGCGACGGTTCACCCATTCGTAGCGCGGATGGTAAAAGACCACGTTGAACTGCAGGGCATCATTGTCCAGCATCGCAACTTCATCGACCAACCACACCGGCGCATATTGCTGAAGATGCTCGCGGACTTTGTCGTCGCGGCGGTGGCGTATCATGTCTATTTTCTCGGTCATATTTCTGGGCCTCATGTTTGGTTTGTGTTGTCATCATCAATTGTATTCGATCCGCGCCGGTTCGGGTAGACATTCCCTCTACGCTGGTCAAAATGCCCGTGCGCGCAGCAGCATCCTGCATTATAATCCTCCACGCTTTTGATGATGGCAGACTAAGATAAAAATGAGTAATGAAGGCAACACTCTCCTGATTGGGCACTATCGGGCGCTTACCTTGTGGGGGCAGCGGGGTACACGGCAGATACTCAAGCTGCGATATCCCAAAACCCTGCTGGACAACCGCACACTGGACATGGCCTATACCCGTGCGGGTGTCGCGCGCGTGCAGGTGATGGGGTTCAACTGGGTGTTTTTGATGGGCAGTTGGGGGTTTCCGCCGGAAGACGAGGCCGTGGACTGGGTGGCATTCCGCAAGGCAGTGTCGCTCTATCAGAACGCTGGCATTCAAGTCTGCGGCGGCGTGCAGGTGCTGGCTTACGTGCCGCAGGGTAGCTATGCCGAAAAAGAGTGGGCGGCGCACGATCCCTGGGGCAAACCCATTCCCTACGCTACCGGACACTTGCTCGCCTGTTGGCAAGATTCCGCTTGGCAGGCCGAGGTGCAGCGGCGCATTACATTACTGATTGAGGGCGGTGTGCAAGGCGTCTTCTTCGCGGCCCCCTGGCTCGGCGATATACCGTTTACACTGGCCCAGGATGTGCCCGGGGCGTACTGTCACTGCGAGCGCTGTCAGGCGGCATTCGCAGCAGCCAACGCACGGAAGCACATCCCCAGCACCTTGAATCCGCGCAACAGCCAGGTTCGAGCCTATCTACAATGGCGCGCAGAGCAGGCGGTGGAGCAACTGGGCATCTGGGCAGACCATGCGCGCACATTGAAGCCAGACATCATGATTGCTGCCGAGGGGAACGTTACCCTGGCTGGTCATTCTATGACTGGTAATGAGTCTCCGCTACAACGTTTGTCCGCTGGACAGAATGTAACTTTGCTGCGCAGCGAGATGCCGCAACCGCATCCTGAAGGGTTGCGCCACAACGCCGTCTACCTGGCACTGGCTCGGCTTCGCACGTCCGAAATCCCCCTCGCCAGCCATGTTGGCCCACGGCGGGAAAACGCTCACCAGGATACGGACGAATCGCTGCATCGTTTCGTAACCGCAATGGGTGAGGCGTGCGCGCTGAATGTGCTGCCGGCGATCAACGGGTCGGATTTTGTGGCGAATCAAAGCCGGACACTGCTGTTACATGATGCCTTTGAAAAACAGCGGGCGGCAATAGGCCGTACCAATGCCTGGTTGGAACAGCACGCGCCCTGGCTCAACCTGCGCACGAATGCCAGTCCGCTGGCAGTTTATGCGCCCCGCAACATCGACGACGACCCGTTGGCTGCGTTAGTGGTCCGGGCGGCGTGCCAGACGCTGATTTTGCACGGTCTGCCGCTGCGGATTGTTGATGACGGTGACTGGGACGGCGTACAGACAGTGATTGTGCCGCCGGGCGAGGTCAACGCCGGACGGCTGGCGGACTTTGCAGCCAGCGATGGGCGCGTGATCGCGCTGCAACAGGCGCGTCCAGGCTGCGTTTCGCCGCTGTGGACCCGGTACAAGCTTCCTCAACGTCGGCGGCTACCAGTCGATTGGCCTCTTGTCGGGCGTCTGGTGGACCGAATGAGAGCCGCCATGTGGCGCTTGGCGCACACACCGGGGCTGCTTCAACCGCTGCTGCGCCGAGTACAGGGAAGATTTGCTGTACAATCCGAAATCACACCGCCAGTGGCCGTGCAGCGCGAACTGGTCAGCGCCATCGGCCTGGACATCCGGCCACGCGCGGAAGGTGAAGGGGCACTGTTGTTTACCATCTGGCGCGAACCGGGCGGTAACCAGCAGTGGCACTTGGTTAATTACCTGGACGAACCACAGCGGGTCACGTTGCATACGCCATCGTTCGCGAGCGGTTGGGTCTTCTCACCAACGGACAACGAAAGTGTCAAGGTTTTTGGCAATGCAATCATGGTAACGGTGTGGAACTATAAAGTGCTGCGGGTCGGGGTGGGAGGCCCCGAAGCACCAGGCTAATGGCTTGCATTCCGCGCCGGGGACTGTCGCCAGAAAAACAATTGCCGGGAAGCGTTCCCGGCATGTTGGTGGTACCTGAAATGGTTTACCCTCGGCGATCAGGCCGTGTTGATCTTTGTACTCAGGAGGCGGCCATTCTCTAGCGAAACGGTCAATCTACCTAGTGTTGTTTGGAAGCCGGCTGCTGATGCGCTGGCATAAGGGAAACAGCGTGATCGTCAATGATCTTGAGGTAAGTTCCAGCACGGATGAGCAGATCGGGGCGAACGCTGATGCGCCGCACTTTCTGGTTGACAGTGACATCGACCCAGCCACGTCCCACTCTTATGACACGACCAACCTCTATATATTGGGTATTCATGGGTCTAACTCCTTGATCATACTATTAATAAAACGGCAAATCGGACGACGGGGGCTTTTGTTAGATTCTCTTAACCTTAATTGAAGCATTTTTCGCTGTGTAGTGTCAATATAAATAACTGATAGCGAAAATATAAAGGATGCCGAAAGCGCGTTAAAAAGTGATAATTCTTGAAGTGTAAGTGCTCTGCTTTTATAAGAATACACATATTCCAGAAAGACCTGCTATGAAAAGTCAAGGGCAAAACCAGCTAGTGACGAATGA
>JAADYV010000420.1 GCA_010092855.1 Chloroflexota bacterium
TACCAGATCGACAACATCCGCACCAAAGACCAGATCACGCACGCCGTCATGATTACGATGGGCGCGCTGCTGCCGGGGGTGCTGCTGCACGATCATCTGGCCTGGACGCTGAACAAAAACATCCCACCGATTGCGTTCGGGACGCTGGGCGTCAAATATTACGCCGGGCCGGGCCAGCCGCTGGACGAACCGCGCGTGATTCATCCGCTGTCGATGGACGTGAGCGGGCGGGTAGTCGGCGTGGTGGAAGACCTGGTAGACCTGGGCGGCACGGCGCATTTTGTCGCGCAGCACCTGGTCGAAGACCACGGCGCGCGCAAAATCGTGCTGATCGCGCCCTACCTGAAAAGCACCAACGTGATCGAAGCGATGGACGTGATCTACTATGGCCTGGTGCCCAAAGACACCTGGATTATCACGCCCCGCGAGCGTGTTGAAACACTGATCAAGCGCGTCCCCCACTGGCGCGACAACGGGGCAACTCTCGACGAGTGTAAGGCCAACCTGGAGAAGATAGGCTACCCAGTCTACCTGCTGGACACCTACCTGCGCGCCACCTACGAACGCGGTTGAGGGGCAGCCTGAACGTATGTACCGAAAGCGATAGACTCCTGAATAGAATTGTGGTACGATGGTAATCGAACATCCGTGCTATAAACCAGGAGGAGAATTCATGAACAGCTTGATTCAACAGTTTGGTGACATTCTCAAGTCGACCCAGGAACTGCGCAACGATCTGATGACCGTGCTTACCGACGACGACCTGGCCTATCAACTGCCCGGACGCAATGGCACACTGGGCGAGCTGTGCCGCGAGATGGGCGACATCCAGCAAGCGTATATTGAAGGCTTCAAGACCTTCAAACAGGATTTTATGGGACACCAGGCGGGGCCAGAATATGCTACCCAGGTGAACAAGCTCAAAGCGTGGTATGACGAACTGGACCAGGCGCTGCTCGCGGTGTTGGAAGGGCTGAGCGAAGAAGACTTACAGCAGCCGGTGGACCGTGGGCACGGCTTTGCACCGCCGGCCCTGCTCAACTTTCACATCTACCGGGAAGCGCTGCTGATTTTTTATGCGAAGGTGCACATCTACCTCAAAGCGCTGGAGAAAAGCGTACCTGGCAGATGGCAGTGGTGGATTGGCGACAAGGCGGATTGGCTCGCGGCTACCTGAGCCACCTGAGTTACTTATGCGGCTACCACAACGCACTACATTGCTTGCCTGACGATGCGTAGCCCACAACAGCGCCCCGAAGTTCGAGGAAGATGATCGAGCTTCGGGGATGATATTGATGAGCCAGGCCGACACCCACCGGGATAAATCAGTGCATGCGTCCATGTGAATTGGTGCCCAACAAGGTATGAATGTTATCGATAAGGTCCTGATACAAATGTGTTTTGGGAATAAATGCATCAGCCCCGCATTCAGCCGCTTTTTCCCTGGACTGGGGAGTATCATACGCCGTGATCATGATCACGGGCGTTTCAGCAGTGTGCGGGATGTTACGGATTTCTCGGCATAGCTCAAACCCATCCATGCCGGGCATCATCACGTCTAGCAGAAACAAGTTGGGCCGCAACGACTTGATCAGGTGCAGCGCCAGTTCTGCATTGCGCGCCTTCATCACAACCAGGCCCTGTTTCTTCAGAAATACATCGAGATACGTCAACATCTCCACTTCATCATCAACGACCAGGACAACCTTCGACATTGTTGCCATCCGGCACCTCCTCTCGTCCGTCGTTGCCAGGTGCCCGTGAGTGTTGTAGGAGACGAGGGGCCCGGCCAGTCTGCCAGGCCCTTCGACGCCCCACCTATAGTCTATCCTCTGCATGGCGGTTAAGACCCTGCGAAGGCTTCGCTCTGTGCGCGCGATACGATTGCCTGGGCCAACTCAATGAGGGAATAGGCCCGAATCTCGCGCAGCCAGGTTTGGGTGTCCTGCGACAGGCCGAATGCGGTGAAGAGTGAGGCGTCTCGCTCGTTGACCAACCGGTCCCGGATGTCGGCATCTAGCAACGCCACGCCCATCAGGTGATCAAGACGCTGCTTTTCGTCGCTGTCCATCACGTGTTCCCACCAGTCGGTTGCCCCTTCAAAGCCACGCCCTGCGGGCCAGGGGGAAATGTCCATCACAGGCGTCTTGTCGATCATTGCCATTGGTCGTACTCCTCGAGTGTTCAAACTTGCAATAATGGTACTGCTAGCTCCCGGAGGTCAGCAGCCCGGCCATTGCGACATCGGCCTGGGTAAAGGCCAGGGTCAGGGCCACCAACACGATGATAATCTGGATAGCGATCACGATGCGGCGCGGGGTACCCGCCAGACGATTGGTGATAGCAAAAATCAGGTCCAACATTGTTCTCTCTCCCTTTTAGTGAACTATGTTCAATTGATGTCTTGCATTTTGATGTCTCCACTGTAAACGGCAGCGCGCAACAAACTGCTTACCAAAAACCACTAAAACGAAACACAATCCTATTCAAAACAAAAAACTCACCGTCCGGTGAGCGTTGTGCGGAGAATGGCGCGTTGATGTCCCGGACTTATTCCAGGAGTCGCCGGGCCAGCGCCACCGTTTCGTCCGACGGCTCCAGGCCCAGTTCCTCGTCCAGCAATGTTTGCAGTTTTTGAAGCTGGGCGAGCACCTGTGTCTTTTCGCCCAGCTCGGCAAAACACAACATGATCGCGCGATGGACGTCTTCGCGGTAGGGATTGACATCCAGCGCGCGGCGGTAGGCGGCAATGGCCTCGCGACGATCGTGGCGCGCTCCGGCACACTGCCCCAGGCCGATCAGGGTTTCGAGGTACATCTCGTGCAGGTGCTCGCGGTAGTTAACGGCCCAATCAGCGTCCCACGCGGGCAAGAAATCGCCCTTGTACAACCCCGCCGCCCGCCGCCAGAGGGCTTCGGTGCGGGCATCGCGCGCGGGCAGCAACCGTGCTTCTCCCACCAGCCGTTCCAGTTCGTGCGCGTCACACCACAGGTCCAGGTCGGGTTCCAGGGCATACAGGCCGTTGTCGAAGATGATCACGTTTTCGCCTAGCGCCTGGCGCGCGCGGTACAGCATGGTGTGGAAGTTGGAGCGCACGCGCTGCGGCGAGCTGTCTGGCCAGAATTCCAGGCAGACCTGCTCACGGCTCTCTGGCCCCTGGAACAACAGATAATAGAAGATTTCGCGGGCGGTGGTCGAGCGCCACTCCGACGGGGCCACCTCTTCCCCGTCGCGTTCCACCCACTCGCTGCCCAGGGTATACACGCGCAGGCTGTAGGTCATTTGCGGGTCCACCTGGCGCAGCCGGGGTGGTTGGCGGACAATGGGCTGGGCGGCTCGGAGGTGTTTGAGGGCCCCAATCAGGTCGCCAAATTTCCCGGCGTGCTGCACCACGTAGGTTTCGAGCAGCGGTGTATTGCCGATCTCGGCCACCAGCGCCTGGAAGGTGCCGATCTGGCGCGCCTCATCCAACGCGCAGTGTAGATAGGCATCGACGGCGGGATGGTCCGAACTGAGCAAGGCAGCCGTCGCCGCCAGCGTATTGGCCCAGGCCAGTTCGGAATGAGCGTCCTGGTCACGCAAAGCAGTGATGAGGCCATCCAGGTGACGGCGGGCATCGGCAGCCTGTCCCAGTTGAGTCCGCGCGGCCCATAAACACGCTTGTGCGGTGACTGCTTCCAGCGCCAGCTCGTGCTGGCCAGCCAGTGTCCCCGCTTTGAGCGCCAGCGATTCGGCTTCTTGCGGCTGCTCCCACCAGCGGTACATTATCGACGCGCTGATCAACACCGCACAGCGCAGGTAGGGATCGCTACCGCTGATCAATGCCAGCGCCCGGTTAAACAGGCGCGAGGCTTCTTCAAATGCACCCAGGTCGCGCTGGAGCTCGCCCATACTCCATAACAGCCCGCTCTCGACGCGCTTGTTGGGCACCCGCGCCAACACCGCCAATCCTTCCTGAAAGCTGTTGATTGCCTGGTCATAACTGCCGCTGTGGTGAAAGTAGTAGCCCAGGTTGTTAAGCGCGGACGCCAAAGCACTCGAACTGCCCAACGACCGCCGCAGCGCCACCACTTCTTGCAAGGCCGCACTGGCTTCCTTGAAGCGACCCAGGTGCCAGTAGGCCACGCTCAGGTCTTGCAGCACGTTAGCCAGCGTATACGCATCCCCATCGACGCGGTGATAATCCAGGGCATGTTCCAGGTATTGCACCGCCGACGTCCCCTCGCCCAGCCGCAGGTTCGCTACCCCCAGAATCTTGAGCGCGTTCCCGCGCAGGTCGGGCTGGTCAGCGACCGTGTTGGCCAGTTGGCCCGCCTCGACGGCGGCGCGCCGGAAATCCCCGCGCTGCAAAGCAATAAACGCGCCCTGCAGCGCCACGCGCACCGGGCCGAACTCATCCCCGGCCAGGCCAAAGCCGCGCTGCGCCTCGTCCAGCGCGATTTCGGCTTCGTCATAGTTGTAACGGTCGGTGTGGATGCGGGCGCAATTGTACAACAGGTTGGGAGCCAGAATGCCGATCTGCCCCAGTTGGTCACGCCAGTCGAGCAGTGTCTCGACCTTACCCTGCGAGAAGTACGTCAGCGCCACCCGATCGGCGAGTTGGGCGGCGCGTTCGTCCAGCCCACCGGCCAGGTAGTGCTCGAAGGCCCACTCCAACTGGTTGTTGTCCTGGAACCAGCGCGCGGCGCGCGTGTGCAGGCTCAGGTACAGTTCGCGGTTGTCCTCACGTAGTTGGCGTTGAAGGAAGTTGCGAAACAGGCGGTGGAACATCAACCCACCAGATACCCGCGACAGGAACAGGTTGCGCTGCTGGGCTTCGGCCAGCCAGTGCGCGCTGTTGGAGAGGTGCAGAATGGTGTTACATAATTCTGGCGTCATGCGCGTCAGCGTCGAGGAGGACAGCAGGAAATCGCGCAAGCCGGGCGGCTGGGCTTCCAACATCGAACCCGCCAGGGCATCAAACAACGCCTCCGGCCCCGACCCGCCGCTGAGGATAAGTTGTTCGAGTTCGGTGGGCAGCGGTTGCAGCGCCAGCACCGTCCCGGCAGGCCAGCCCTCCAGGCGTTCGGCGAGGTGCTCGACCTCACTCATCGACCGCACTACGCCCAGCATCTCGTGCGCCAGGTCGTGAATTTCCTGGGGCGAAAACCGGAGCTGGTCCTGGCCAAACGCCAACACATCACCGCGCGCGATCATCTCTGTCAGAGGTAGATTTGGCAGCACCCGCCCGGACAGGACCAGGTGTACATTGATGGGCAGGCGTTCGACCAGCGTTTGCAGCCATAGTTCCGCCGCCGACGACCCAGTGATGGCCTGAATATCGTCGACGACCAGAATCAGGGGGCGGCTGGTGTTCTGGCGCAGGTAGTCGGCCACCAGCGTGGCCAGTTCACCTGGATCAAATCCCGGTATTGCCGCCAGGCTGTCGATGCCCGGCGCGGCAACCTCCAATGCCGAAAGTGATTGGCTGTGCAGATTGGGGAGATCCCGGTCCCGTTCTTCGAGCGACAACCATGCCACTGCTTCAGGCGTCTGCGCAGCAAACTGGGCCACCAGCGTGGTCTTGCCATAACCGGGAGGGGCACAAATCAACGTCAACTTATGGTCCAGCACCTGTTGCAGCGTGGCCAGGAGGTGGTGCCGGGGAATGGCCCCGGTGGTGCGCGGGATGCGAGTATCCCACTGCGAAGTACCAGCCGACATAATCTTTGGACCTACTGAACGGTTAGCCGGGCCGTCGATTTAAACATTCCCGGTGATCTGCGGGACACACACGGGCATTCCACCAGCACAAACCAGGTCCGGCCCTTTGTTACCCGAAATGGATCCACCCTTCCTGGTAACAGCAGGAAGGGATATCTGTAAGAAACTCAAGTAGCACTTAGCATGGCGCGTACTTATGTAAAGACTGATGGTATTCGTCACAAGTATGGCAGACAATCGCAGAGAGTGTCAAGTTTGCGGGGCTTGCGCCCGACCACTTCACGCCCCCAGCCGGTCCCATAACGGCGGCCCCAACACCAGCAGCCCGACCACAACCGCCATCCCGCTGGCGACCAGCACCGCCCCGGCTGCGCAGTCCTTCGCCGTCCGGGCCAGGGGATGTGGCTCTGGCGCGACGAGGTCGACCACCGCTTCCAGCGCCGTGTTGGCAATCTCGGCGATCCAGACCGCGGCAATAGCCACCACAACCAGCGCCCACTCCAACTGTGCCAGCCGTAACCAGGCGCTCATCGCCACGACCAGCACAGTAGCAGCAGCGTGAATCCAGGCGTTGCGCTGGGAACGCAGCACGTGCGCCACGCCCGCAAATGCCCAGCGAAACGACTCCCGACGGCTAGCAATATATCCCCTGATCATCTCAACCGGTTTTTCCAACATTATTCCTCACAGGCAGCACTGGCACAGTAACCCCGAACAAACCTGCGCCACGCTAAGTGTACCCAAAATGCACGCATTGTGCGCCAACCTGAGCTATAATTAAGCGGCGTACAAAGAGCGTGGGAGCGCACGATGGCATATAACAATGAAGTTCACAATGCAGACTTTGCACCAGCCTATACCCGACTGGTCGAGCGCCTGAACCGGTTTCCACAAGGCGCACCGCCCACCAAACCGCTGTACGACATCCTGCGCGTGCTGTTCAGCGAACAGGAGGCTGCGCTGGTAGCCCAACTGCCGATCCAACCGTTCAGCGCGAAGGATGCAGCCCGTATCTGGAAGATAGACGAGTCTGCGGCGCGGCAAGTGCTGGAAGCGCTGGCCAGCCGTGCGCTGGTCGTGGATACCGAGAAAGACGACGGGCAACTGTTGTACACGCTGCCGCCGCCGATGGCGGGCTTTTTCGAGTTTTCGATGATGCGCGTACGCGACGACGTGGACCAGAAGCTGCTGGCCGAACTCTACCACCAGTACTGCACGGTGGAACCCGATTTCCTTGCCAGCCTGTTCGGTGGCGAAACGCAGATGGGGCGCGTGTTCATCAACGAGGAGGTCATCCCGCCGGGTGTGGCGGTGTTTGACTATGAGCGCGCGACGGAGGTGATCAAAACTGCGTCGCCGATGGGTATCAGCCTGTGCTACTGCCGCTACAAGATGCAGCACCTGGACCAGAACTGTTACGCGCCGCTGGACATTTGCATGACGTTCAACGGCACTGCCGAGGGCCTGATCCGGCACGGGTTTGCGCGCCAGGTCGACGCCGCCGAAGGGCTGGACCTGCTGCAACAAGCCTACGACCACAACCTGGTGCAGTTTGGCGACAACGCCCGCGAAAAGGTCAACTTCATCTGCAACTGCTGCGGCTGCTGCTGCGAAGCCCTGATCGCGGCGCGCCGGTTCGAAACGCTGCAACCGCTGCACACCACGAACTTCATCGCCGCCATCGACACCGAAGCGTGCAACGGCTGCGGCAAATGCGTCAACACCTGCCCGGTGGAAGCCATGACGCTGGTGTCGGCCAACGTTCCGGCCCATCCCAAGCAGAAAAAAGCGCGCCTGATCGAAGAGTTGTGCCTGGGCTGCGGCGTCTGCGCGCGGGTATGTGGTGCGGACGGGATCACGCTTCAGCCGCGCCCGGAGCGCGTGTTCACGCCGCGCACCTTTGCCCACCGGGTCGTGCTGGCGGCTA
>JAADYV010000421.1 GCA_010092855.1 Chloroflexota bacterium
GTGACCAATGCCGAACGCGACGGCACGCTGGACGTGATGCTGTCCTTGCCGGTCAAGCGACGGGATTACCTGCTGGCGCGCTTTGTCAACACGGCCTGGACGACGCTGGCTGTGCTAGGCGCATGTTTTGGCGTGCTGGTGCTGGCCACCGTAATCTGGCCGGAGTTTGACGTGAACATCGGCAAGCTGGCGCAGGGCATCTTCGGCGCGTTTTTCCTGATCATGGCGGTGGCGGGTCCGGCGTATATGCTGACCGTGCTGGTCCCCTCAAGCAAACGCTGGGCGGGTCCGGTCGCGTACCTGTACCTGGTCGGCTCGTACCTGCTGTTCAGCCTGTCGGTGATGATCGAGACGCTGGAGAAATTCAAGCCGGTGTTCATCTTCAACTACTACAGCATCGGCCCCATCATGCGCGATGGCGCAGACCTGGGTGACTGGCTGGTGCTGGCGGCGGTGGCGCTGGCGGGATTCGGCGTGGCGTGGTGGTATTTCGACCGCAAGCAGCTTGGCGTGTGAAACGCCCCAGACTCGCTCTTGAAAACGGTGGCAGACCCGTGTAGAGTTGGGCGCGCACCAGCACACGCGCGATCACGCGCATAACTCACAGCCCTATACACGGCCTGCCACCATGACCATTCAGCGCAACATCAAACTCCTCGCCTGGTTCAACTTCTTCCTGGACTTCCGCCTGTATGCGCCGGTGGCGATCCTGTACTTCGCGGACGTGGCCGGATCGTTCGCGCTGGGCATGAGCGTCTTTTCGGTCGTGATGCTGGCCGGGGCCATGTTCGAAGTGCCGACCGGCATGTTCTCGGACCGGTTTGGCCGGGTGCGCACGCTGGTCATCGGGGCCGGTGCGGGCGTGCTGGCCGTGACGTGTTACGCACTGGGCGGCAGTTGGGGCTATGGCTGGCTGGTGATCGGCGCGGTGGGCGAAGGCTTCGCGCGCGCGCTCTACAGCGGCAACAATGCCGCGCTGCTGCACGATACCCTGACCGACATGGGCCAGCCCGATGCCTACCAGGAGTTCCTGGGCAAAACCAGCGCCATGTTCCAGGTCGCGCTGGCAACTTCGGCCATCCTGGGCGGCCTGCTGGCGTCGGTGTCGTTCCTGCTGGTGATGTGGCTGTCGGTGGTGCCGCAGGTGCTGACGCTGGTGCTGGGGCTGCGCATGATCGAACCCGTCACCGTCCAGCGCGCGGAAGGCAGCGTCCTGGCCCAGATGCGCACGGCATTTCGCGGCATTGTGCGCAACCGCAAGCTGCGCACCATCAGCGCGGCTTCGATTCTGGACCATGCGCTTGGCGAGTCGGCGTTCCAGTTCGAGGCGGCATTTATCAACACGTTATGGCCGGTATGGGCGCTGGGCCTGGCGCGCACCCTGTCCAACGGTGGCGCAGCGATCAGCTTCTACCTCAGTGGGCGGCTCATCCGGCGCTTTGGGGAATTCAAGCTGCTGATGACGGGCGACAGCTATTCGAAAGTGGCCACCACCGCCGCGCTCGCCGTGCCCACCGTCGCGTCACCCGCGCTGATGGCGTCCACGTCACTGTTCTTCGGCGTCAAGATGGTGTCGATGGGCGGGCTGATGCAGCGCGAGTTCAGCTCGGACCAGCGCGCTACGATGGGATCGTTGACGGCGTTTGTCGGCAGCCTGGTATTCGCGGCCTATTCGATCATGCTGGGCGGGATGGCCGATTGGCTAGGGATCATCCCCGCGCTGCTGATCACGGAGGGCCTGTCGCTGGGCGTGATGGTGCTGTATGTGCGAGCCTTCCGCGCGCGCCCCGATGTGCAGCCCGCATTGGATGGCGCAGCAGGGCCGGATTAACCCTGGAAAAAAAGCACAAGCTTGAGCCTTGACGATGCCCGGTCTGGATGCTAAAATCTCATCCGTCAACTGAGACGCCCCTATCGTCTAGAGGACTAGGATGCCACCCTTTCAAGGTGAAGACCGGGGTTCGAATCCCCGTAGGGGCACCAACAGCACTTTGAAGTGAACCAGCGGCAACACTGGTTCACTTTTTTTTCATGGTGGTGTTTGTCTGCGCAGGGGGCTGCACGGGGCATAAGCCCCCTACGCATCTGAATGCAGCAAGCCTGCTAGTGCCCAAGCGTTTCCGTGCGGCGATCGGTGTTGAAGATGCCGGTGGGTGTTACGATACCCTCGATTTCGGCCACTTTCTCGAACGTCAGTGCATCGTACACCCGCACCACGTTCCCCTGCCAGTCGCTGATATACACGAACCGGCCATCATTGGTGAATTCCGGGTGCAGTGTCTGGATGCCCTCCTCGATGACGTGGACGACTTCGAACGTCGTTTGGTCAATGATGTAGATGCGGTTTGGCTGTTCCGCGAACATCGTGTCAGCCCAGATGTACGGATTCTCGGGATGAGTGCGCAGGAAAAGCCCTGGCCCGCTGGTCGGAATTTCGGCCACGATCATATTGTCCGAGAGGTCCCACACCGTCACCAATCCTTCGCCAGCATGTACTGTCGCACCATAGACTGTGCCATCAACTTCCCATGTCGCGCCGGAGCCGGGATGCGGGGTGTCGCCCGTGCTGATCTGGTCGACCAACTCCCAGTTTTCTACATCGATCACGGCCATCCAGTTGTCCGTTTGTGAGGCGATATAGAAGCGCGTGTTGTCTGGGCTGAGAAACCCATCGTGCAGGATACCGCCGACGTTTTCCAGCCGGTCAATCGGGAAGCTCGGATCGCTCCAATCGATGCGCCAGACCTGCCCGGCTTCCTTCAACCCGATCAGGAAATATGGGCCGACCAGGTCTGGTGAGACATCGCTGGTGATCGCCACCCGCGACTGGACCATCTCCCCATCGGGATTCACGCCTTCGGCCTGGATAACGGTCAGTGGTTCGAGCGTCGCCGCGTCCAGGATCACGGCGGTGGTCGGGATGTAGTTGCCCACGATGATATACTGGCCATCATCCGAGATCGCTAAGCCGCGCGAGTCCAGGCCCACGCGCACACGCGCAACCGCTTGTAGCGTATACAGATCGATCTTGAATAACCACCCGTCACGCCCGACGTTATATGCCCAGCGTTCGGTGGTGGGATCAAAAGCGTAGCCGTGCGCGCGATAACTGGCAGCAATATGGCCCAGCAGCGTATGGGTGTCGCCGTCGATCACGGCGATACTGCGGTTCTCGCGTTCAGTGACCAGCAGCATATTGTCCAGGTTGCCGGAATACTGTGGTTCGCCGGGCAGGTCGTCCAGTGGGACCAGTACCTCGCGCGTAGCGGCGATATCGTCCAGTTCCCACTGTACGTCTTGGGCAGCAGACTCACCGCGCATGTAACCGACCAACGCCCAGATTTCCTCGTCCGCCATACCCAGCGGCCCCCAGGCGGGCATCACCGTCCCCGGACTGCCGTTCTTGATCACATCGAAGTAGTATTCATCACTGGCCGTCAACCGTCCAGGGATCAAGGCCGGGCCGGTAGCTCCTTCGCGATTCGACCCATGACAGCCGCCGCAGCTATCGCGGTAGACCTGACCCACAGGCTGACCCTCGAACAGCGGCGGCGCTACCGCACCGCCCGGCAGCACAACGATCACGCCTTCCATGTTGGGGTGGATCGTGCAGGTGTACTGGAAGTTGCCGGGTTGGTCTGCCTGCCAGACAAACGTTTCGCCGGGGCCGACCGTGCCCGAATCGAACCAGCCACCAGGACTGGTCACCGTATGTGGCACGGTGTCGTCGTTCACCCAGGTGATCGTAGCCCCGGTGGCAACAACAACCGTATGGGGCGTAAACGCCAAATCCGCTATGTGCACCGTCATTTCCGTTGCAGCCGATGCATCACCGGGATCAGAAGGGGTCGGCGTTGGATCTTGTGCCGAATAAGCGGGGCTGCCGAGCGTTATCCCAAGAATCATCAGGCCGATCCCCGCAAACATCAATCCCGGCATTAACCAAGGACGCTGCTTAAACATGGCATACCTTTCTTCACTCGCTAACTTTGTTATGGTATTGGTTGTGGTTGCTCAATCGACTGGCGCGCGACTATAAAATGGTCTCCACCGCCGCGCGGCACCCTCCCAAGTGGCATGAAACCTTTTGGACGAAACGGAATATACTGGGTGGATCGTATCGCATGTTGGAGCATTGATGATCGCAATGCGGCTGCGGCGCTATTTGTGGGTTCTCCACACGATCTACTGTGCGAATTGGACGACGCGCCCACGTTGATCGCAGCGCAATGCCCTAAGGCCGCGTGACCAGACGATAATATTTATTATAATGCAGTATATAATAAAATCTATATCTTTGCACTTTTGGTTACCCCTCCTTAAAATCCCGGCGCAGCTCCGTTACGACCACCGCGCGCGGAGAGAAGCTTGAACCTTACTGCGATTCCCCCTCTCCGTTTTCGGTCATGCGTGACCCATACCTTGCGGCTAGAACGGCTATCATTGGCAGGAAAGCCTTGCGCCCTATGCGCTACGGGTTCAAGCCGCTTCGCTACTGAAAACCGCGCAGCTACACAATCGGAAGTCGGCTAAAGCGACTCCTGCATCTTCGTTCCTGAACAACCTTATCGCCCATGCGTAAGATTGTTACTCAGCGGAAGATAAGAGTCCCTTTAGTGGACTTGCGTCCTGCGCAGCCTGTCGGCTCTTGGTAGCGAAGCGGCTTGAGCACCACAGGCGGCGATGCGGCGTACCTACCCCCGGAAGTTGTGCACCACCCGATTTGTGGGTAATGCACAGCCGCTTACGGGGGCACAGGGGAGGGGTAAATCTGCAAACATAGAGATAAAATCTATTCGACGCAAAACGATGAGGAAAACACATGCCAATCACCGCCCCCCCGCCCAACTCATTTCACCCCCAAACCCGCGCCGAGTGGCGCGCCTGGCTGGAGCAGCACCACACACAAGCCAGCGCGCGTGCGCTGGTTTTTGTTTTTCTTGCCCCCGCTTCGGTTCGGTCTGGCGCAGCAAACCACCCGCGCCTGGCGTGTCGGGCGTGCCAGGACCACCGGCTTGCCCACGCTTGCCCGTTCGCCACACGACGCTATCACTTCTGACATTGGATTTTTATCATAAAACATAATATATTAAATTTTATCCGTTATAAGATGGTGAGGAAGAATCATGTCTCGGAAGCTGGTTTTGGGAGTGTTGATCCTGGTTCTGGCGGCGGCGTTGGTGCTCCCGGCTGCGGCCCAGGATGACGGGGCGGAGCGCTTTTTGCTGCCGCGTAACGATTTGTTCGCCCGGTTTGAAATGAGCGGCGATGGTGTTAATCAGGGTGACGTTGTGGGAGACATCACGCTTGAACTGCAGGGCAATCAGGGGCTTGGGTTCCGGGTGCAGATCAACGCGGACCTGCAGGGCGGCGGCGGGGTCTATAATGACCTGGTTGTCATTCTCATGCCGGCCATCGCGGATGGTGCGGTGCGCTGGCAGGTCGTCAGTTGGGACGTGACGGACGCGAGCGGGGCAATTGTCGATGATCCCCCGGCCATCATTGCCGTCCTGATTGGGCTGCTGCGCGATGCGTGGCGCGATGCGTTTATGGGATCGCTGCGCAGCGCCATCCAGCAGCAGTATCCCAATGGGATGCCGGGCCGCCCGCAGTTCACCACGGTGTATGTGGACCACAATCATACCAATGTCATCGTCGATCTGGTCTGGAACACAACCCGCAGCAGCGACGCTCCGGCCAACGACCCACTGGCTGCTGTGGTACTCACCGGGCCGCCGACCATCCCGCAGCAGGGCGCGGGCACCGTCACGCACATCATCACCCAGGATATGGCGAATGCTGCCCTGGACGTGATCGCTGATCACAGTGAAACCTTGCAGTTTTTCACTATCGAGTTTGGTGAAGGACGGATCACCAGCCTGGTGAGTGTGTCGCCTCCCAACGGCGGCGGCATCCTTAACCTGCAGCTCGATTACGTGCCCAACCTCAACTTTAACGGCACCGACACGTTCACGTACCGGTTCTTCGGCTCGGATGGCAGTCTCGGTGAGGCGGAGTATATGTTGGCCAGCGTCACCAACGTCGATACCGGCGCGGCGATTACCGACGGCACCTCGAACACGATAGCGCTGATGGTCAGCCGGACCATGAACCGCTATCTCACCGCGCAGATCGGGCTGGGCCAGGTCACCGACGTGACCGTGCGCAGCGGCGCGCTGGAGATCACCGTCGCACCGAGGTAACACCTGCCAGGTCGGGTTGACATTGGTGCTCAGAAATCCACCCTCCATAGGCGAAAATGTCAACACAGCCTAATCACACCATTCTGGGCTTTCGCCTGTTGCGATGATGGGACGGAAGCCCAGCGTAATCCCGATTGAGGAAACCATATGCCAATCACCGCCCCCCCGCCCAACTCCTTCCACCCCCAAACCCGCGCCGAGTGGCGCGCCTGGCTGGAGCAGCACCACACCCAGGCCGACGGTGTGTGGTTCATCAGCTATAAGAAGGCGACCGGTAAGCCGCGTGTGGAGTATAACGACGCGGTGGAAGAGGCGCTGTGTTTTGGCTGGATTTACAGCAAGCCCAACCAACTCGACGAGGAACGATCGATGTTGTGGTTCGCGCCGCGCAAATCCGGGAGCGGCTGGTCCCGGCCCAACAAGGAACGGGTCGCGCGGATGATCGCGGCGGGCCAGATGGCCGCGGTGGGTTTGGCCAAGATCGAGGCTGCTAAAGCTGACGGTTCGTGGGCGGCGCTGGACGCCATCGAAGCGCTGGAAATCCCGCCCGATCTCGCCGCGGCGCTGGACTCCTACCCAGCGGCTCGCCAGCACTTCGAGGGCTTTCCCCGCTCGGTCAAACGCGGCATTCTGGAGTGGATCGCCACCGCCAAGCGCCCCGCTACCCGCGCCAAACGCATCGACGAAACCGCGCGCCTGGCCCAGGACAACCTCCGCGCCAACCAGTGGCGGCGGTAGTGGGCGAAGGCCGCACCTCCTGGCTGCACCCACCGCCAGCCCTGCGTGCGGTCACTGGTGGGTACGCTGTCCGACCAGTCGGAGTTGCCCAGTTCGGCGGTGAAGGCGGCGTTGGCACTGTCGAGGCGGTCGGCGAGGTTGCCGCCCTCACGATACTGCTGTTCCATGATGTCGATGACCTGGTCCAGGAAAGACGACCCGGCAGCGGCGCGCTGGAGATCACCGTCGCACCTCGCAGCGAATAGGCCCGGAGCTGGCATGACGGGTGCGCATTCGCCGCCTATGAGTGGGATGTGGGCCGCTGCCCCACACCCCGCCACCTTCTCGAAAAAGGTGGGCCAAAACCTTTCGCGGCCCAGCTACCCACACATCAGGTGGTCGTCGTAACCGTCGACCATCTGCCGCAGCAGGTCTTCGACCGCCGCGAATTCGCCCACCGGGGCCGAGATTTCGACCACATCCTCGTCTGCGAGCAGGATGTACCCCTCGCGGCCATCCAACGCAAACGGGATCAACCGCTCGTCTAGCGTCAACCCCTCCGGGTTGGCACAGCGTTTCCAGCGGCGCACATTGAGGTAATCCCGGTCGATGTCGTCCGGCAGAGCATAATGCGCGTGGACGGCATCCAGCCAGCGGGGTGTGGCGTCGGGCCCCTGGCTGCCCAGCCAGTACGCTTCCTCATCGCGTTCAGTTCCCAGCAGCACGTCCCAGCCCAGGATCGCCAGGCGTGGCCCCGGATCGTCAAACGCCGCCCCTTCGGGCACCGCCCAATACCGCCGTGTGGCGTCGAAGGTGGTGTAGACCTGCCAACCGTCCGGATAGCCCAGCACGCCGGTGGTGGCGGGGAAGGTTCCGCGCCGCTGCAGCTTGTTGGTGAGAAACGCGGTGTGGGGCAACTCCGGGTGGGCATAGCCGTAATACGACGCGGCCTCACGCGCGATGGTCTGGTAGAGCTCTCCGTTAGCGACCCAATCGTCGGGCGTGGTCACGACAAAGAGTTCGCGGCTGGATTCGAGCAACAAGCAAAAGTCAGCCATCCCAAACGGCTGGTACCAGTCCACAGTGAGGCGCACCGGGGATGGGTCGGGCAGCACGTCGATACCCAAACGTCCGGCCAGGTTGGAACCCAGTTGGGGCGTGAACACAAACAACGGCGCGATGCTGCTCTGGCCCAGCAGCGCCGCGCGCAGATCATCCACCGTCACCGGCTGGGGAGCCAGCACGTTGAGCGTGATGTCCATTGCCGGGCACACATAGTCCTCCTCAATCGACAGCGGAATTTCGCTCAGCACCCAGCCGTCGGGATGGTATACCGCCTCACCCCACGCCGGCACCTCGGTCGAGGCGGCAGGCAGCAGCCCGTCCGGGTCGTCGAAGTCCAGCGGTGCAGCGCAACCCCAGTATGTCATGGGGTTGACGTCGTAGGCGGCCAGGTCGATGATGTTCGACACCGCTGGCGCTTCCGGATCGGGCACCAGCACCGGGTCGCGCACCATCTGACTGCTGTTGAGCTGCAAGTACAGCAGCGACAGGTGCGAGTAGCCGTCGACCAGCGCCTGCACCTCGGCGTAGGTGTCCGCTTCCAGGCGGTCATCCAGCAAAATATCGGCGTCCCCCACGTATTCCGGCACAAACGCCAGCCCGTCCTGCTCCTCCTGAATCCACCGGCGGAAGGCGCGTTCCAGGGGACTATATGGCACCAGGTAGCCCTGGCCGCAGCGTTCGGCGCTGTACTGGTACGCGGCATAATCCAGTTCGGGGATGTGGCTGAGCTGGCCGTAGTCGGGGGCCAGGCGGGTGAAGTTGTCGATGGTGTAGGGCGTAGTGGCCAGCACCGCCACTTCGAGGTAGACCAACCCGGCGGACAGTGCAGCCAGTTGCAGCGGGACCACCGCTGCCGTGCCCGGATAGGTGATCGTGACCGTCGGCAGCCAGTCCCACCCGCCGCCGCCGCTCCCCGTCACCACCACAAACGCCATGTCCTGCGCCGCGTACCCATCCAGTGCAGTCACGAACTCCGGCGCAGCGTCATACCCCTGGTTCGCGAGCCAGGCCGTCACCTCGTCCACGCTGGCGAATATGGTATACGGCGGCTCACCGGTCAGGGTGCTGCTACCCCGGTAGGGATGGGGGCAGTTGCTCGCATCCTGAATCAGCGATGGGCAGGGGTTGGGTGGTTCGTTCAGGGCCAGGCGGGGCCGCTCGAAGACCCATTCGAACGTGCTGTCGATGGA
>JAADYV010000422.1 GCA_010092855.1 Chloroflexota bacterium
CGAACTACGTGCCAACCGCCTCCTTCCCGGCGGACATCCAGCCGGACAACGTCAACGCGGTGGTGGATGTGGACGACGACCAGATCGGTCAGCTGCGCGACGCAATGTCCGGTATCTCCGGCGCGTTTGTGATGGAGTCCCGTCTGCTCAATGACCTGGTGAACCGCATGATCGACCGCTTTACCTCGTTCCCGATCCTGGTCGCCAGCCTGTCCCTGGTGGTGGGTGGCATCGTGATCGCCAACTCGGTGGCGCTTTCGACATTGGAGCGGCGGCGCGAGATCGGCATCATGAAAGCCGTCGGCCTCCAGCGCGAGCGCGTGCTGAGCATGATCCTGCTGGAGTACGGCCTGATGGGCTTCATCGGCGGCCTGATCGGGATCGGACTCGGCAGCGCAATCCTGCTGACCCTGCTCGTGGGTGTTCTGGGCGGCAACCTGGGCACATCGCTCCCCTATGCCACTGCGTTCAGCTTGATGGGCATGTGTGTGTTGATTGCGTTGGCCGCCGCGATCCTGACGGCGTGGCGCGCCTCCGGCGAAAAGCCGCTCAACGTGTTGCGCTACGAGTAACACTCATTTTGCCCCCTTAGTGACTGGAAAAACCGGAGTTGGTAGCAGCTCCGGTTTTAGTTAGTATAAGCTTTTTCAAGTTTTTAGGCTGCTGCGCAAAACAGCATATAATTGAAGGAGAATTTGTAGGAATCTCTTTGAGTTTTTTGGTGATTCTCCAACATTACCACGCGCTCAGGACAGTGTCCATGCAAGACCTCAGCGGCAAGATGATCAAAGGCTACCAGTTGCGCAAGCGCATCGGCGCGGGCAGCCTGGGCATTGTCTACCTGGCTCACCAACCAGCCATTGATCGGGAGGTGGCGATCAAGGTTATCTTGCCCCAACACGCCAACCATCCCGACTTCATCCGCCGCTTCGAAATGGAAGCGCGGCTGGTGGCGCGCCTGGAAAACCCGCACATTGTGCCGCTGTACGATTACTGGCGCGAAGCAGACCTGGCGTGCCTGGTGATGCGCTACCTGCGGGGCGGCAGCCTGGAGGACCGGCTGCAGGGCGACGGCCACGACCTGGCAGCGGTGGGCGGCATCATGCACCAGGTCACGGGCGCACTGGCGGTCGCGCACCAAAACGGCATCGTGCACTGCGATCTCAAGCCTGCCAATATCCTGTTTGACACCAACGACAACGCCTACCTGACCGACTTCAGCATTGCTCACCCTGCCTCCGAAAGCAGCCCCTCGGTCCGCGAGGAGAGCGCGGGCAGCCAGATGCTTGGCTCGCCGATGTACATGGCTCCCGAACAGATCAGGGGCGGGACGCTGCTGCCACAGACCGATGTTTACGCATTGGGCGTGATCCTGTACGAGATGCTGGTCGGCGAGTCGCCGTTTCCCGGCATGTCGGTTATGGCGGTGTTCTCCAAACACCTGAACTTTCCCCTGCCGCTCGCGCGCGAAAAGGTGCCCGAACTGCCGCCCGCCTTGGATGACCTCATCCAGCATGCAACGGCGAAAAAACCGGACCAGCGCCCTCCCGATGCGGCGCATTTTGCGCGCTTATTGGAACAGGCATTAGGCGAGGATGCAGCCGTCCGTGTGCCCCCGCCGATCTCGGTCGATAATCCGTACAAAGGTTTGCGCCCCTTCGAAGAGGCCGACGCAGGCAATTTCTTCGGACGCGAAAACCTGGTGGCGCAACTTGTGCACCGGCTGGCAGCGGACGAGGCCCAGACTCGGTTCCTGATCCTGGTGGGACCCAGCGGCAGCGGCAAATCGAGTGTGGTCAAGGCGGGCTTGATTCCGGCGCTGCGCAAAGGGGCGCTGCCCTGGTCTGGGCGCGCGTTTTACGTCGAGATGTTCCCCAGTGTGCATCCGCTTAAGGAACTGGAGTCGGCGCTGCTGCGGGTCGCGGTTGATCCTCCAGACGAGTTGGGCGATCTGCTGGGCGCAGACGAGCGGGGCTTTGCGCGTGTTGTCGAGCGCATTCTACCGGCGGATGGCAGCGAACTCTTCCTCAATATCGACCAGTTCGAAGAACTCTTCACCCTGGTGGAAGACGAAACCGAGCGGACGTTTTTCTTGCGCTGTTTGCATCACGCGGTCACGGCAGAGGACAGCCGGTTGCGCGTGGTGGTGTCCCTGCGCGCGGATTTTTATGACCGCCCGTTAAGCTACCCGGGCTTTGCCGAATTGGTGCGCAACAACATGGAAACTGTGCTGCCGCTGTCGGAGGAAGAGCTGCAGCGCGCGATTACCCATCCGGCGCAACGTGCAGGAATCGTGTTCGAGCCAGGGCTGGTCGAGGAGATCATGGCCGAGGTCAGCCAGCAGCCGGGTGTGCTGCCCCTGATGCAATACACGCTGACCGAACTCTGTGAGCGGCGGCAGGGCAACACCCTGACAACCGGCGCCTACCGCGAGATCGGCGGCATCTCCGGCAGTGTGACCAAGCGCGCCGACGAGCTGTATCTTGACCTGAACGAAAATGGGCGCGAGACGACCCGGCAGCTCTTCCTGCGCTTGATTACGCTGGGTGAGGGCGGGCAGGATACGCGGCGGCGCGTGTTGCGGACTGAATTGGAAGCCATCAGCCCCAGCAGCGGCATCATCCTCGCCAATTTTGGGGCCTATCGGCTGCTGAGTTTTGACCGCGATCCCGAAACGCGCGGTCCGACGGTCGAAGTGGCCCACGAAGCCCTGATCCACACCTGGGGGCGTTTGCGAGACTGGCTCGCGGCCAGCCGGGAGATGGTGCGCCTGGTCCGGCAGTTGACGCAGGTCTCCACCGAGTGGCAGCGGTCCGGGCGCGACCTGGGCTTTCTAGTGGGGGGACGGCGGTTACAGCAGCTCGAAGCGTTGCTGCCTGATCCGGATGTGGCGCTGACGCCGGGGGAAATTGCATTTGTCGAAGCGTGTGTTACCCGGCGCGAAGAAGAAGCAGCGGAGGAGCAGGCGCGGCAGGTCCATGAATGGCAACTGCAGGCGCGGGCGCGCAGCTATTCGCGGTGGTTGATCGTCGTGATGGCGGTAGCAACCGTTATCGCAGTGCTGCTGACGGTGCTGGCCATGAACGAGCGCCACAGCGCCGAGTCCGAGCGTGATCAGAAAGCGACGGCGGCGGCGGAAGCGCAAACGAATGCCGACCGGACCCAAAGCCTGCTGCTGGTCAACTCGGCGCGCCGGGCCATCCAGGAAGGCGATCCCGACCTGGGTGTCGTGCTGGCCCTGGAAGCCTACCGGCTGGACCCCACGTCCGATCATGCCCGCCAGTTGCTGGCCCAGATCGCCTATGCACCGGGCACGTATCGCTACTTCTCCGGCCATACGGGTACGGTGAACGCGGTGAATATCAGCCCGGATGGGCAGCTTGCGCTGTCTGGGGCGGCGGATGGCGAGCTGATGGTGTGGGACATGCGGGCAGGGCAGTTGCGTCACCGGCTGGCCGGGCATACTGGTTCTATCGAGGATGTGCGCTTCAGCCCGGATGGACAAACGGGGGTCTCCGTTTCATCCGACAAACGTCTCATCGTCTGGGACATAACGACAGGCACCTTATTGCACCAATGGGAAACGGACAGCCGCCTGGCCTCAGTCGCCTACAGTCCGGACGGGCAAATGGTCTTTGCCGGCAATCGAAGTGGGCAAATCCTGGTGTGGGATGCGGCCAATGGGGAACCGCTGCGTGTTTTGGATGGACACTTCGCAGCGGTTGACAGCCTGAGTTTCAGCCCCAACGGAACGCTGGTGGTGTCCGGCTCGCGTGATGGCACGTTGATTGTCTGGCGGGCGGGCACGGGCGACCTCCTGCAGCGCTACAGCGGCCATACTGGGCCGGTGCTTAGCGTGGACTTCGACTCGACCAGCCAGCATATTCTGTCCGGTTCCACCGATGGTACGGTGTGTATCTGGGATACGGTAGGCGCGGATTTGCCCCTGTGCCTGGCCGGGCATAACAATGTTGTCAGCAGCGTGGCCTTTAGCCCGGACGACAGCATGATCGCGTCGGCGTCGTGGGATGGCAGCATTCGCATCTGGGACACCAGCAGCGGTGAGCAGCTCTGGGAACTGGCCGGGCACGCGGAGAAGGTCCACTGCATTAGCTACAGTCCGGACGGACACCGGTTGATATCGGCTGGGGGCGACGGCGAAATTCGCCTGTGGGACGTGACGCCAGAAGTGAAACGCCTGGTCGGACATACCGCTTCCGTCAACAGCGTCGCCCTCAGCCCGGACGGACACTACGCGGTGTCTGGTGCGGACGACGGCACGCTGCTGGTGTGGAACACTCACAGCGGGCAGGCAGTGCGCCGATTGGAGGCTCACACCGCAGCCGTGAACAGTGTGGCCTTCAGCCCGGATGGGCGCTACATAGCGTCGGGATCAGCCGATGACACGGTGCTGGTGTGGGAGGTCGAGTCTGGGGCGGTGGTGTACTGCTTTGAAGGTCATGTCAATGATATCGTCAGCGTCGCCTTCAGCCCGGATGGTGGCTATGTGTTGTCCTCTTCACTGGATACGAGTCTGCGCTTGTGGAACCTGACCAACGGTGCTCAGTCGAAAGTCTATACCTGGCACAACACTCCGACTCTGGGCGCGGTGTTCAGTCCGGACGGCGCATTGGTGCTTTCCAGCCAGGGTGACCAAAGCCTGCGCTTGTGGGAGGTTAACACGGGCCAGGAAGTGCGGCGCTTTTTTGGGTACGAAGGTAATGTGCGCGGGATGGCGTTTAGTCCGGATGGTCAGTTGATCCTGGTTGGAGCACGCGATGATAGCTTGATCTTGTGGGATGTGGCATCGGGGGACGAGATCGCGCGCCTGGATGGGCATACTGGCATCATCCGCACGGTGACGTTCAGCCCAGACGGTCGGACGTTTTTGAGTGGCGCGGATGACGGCAGCTTGATTCTGCATGACCTGGCATTATTTGGAGAAATTCATCGCTTTCAGGGACATCGCCAGAGTGTACGGGCGGCGGTCTTTAGCCCGGACGGGCGCTACGCGCTGTCTGGTTCTGGCGACAAAACACTGATTGTATGGCGGACTGTGCCTGTTGATGAACTCGCGAGTTGGGTTGCCGCCAACCGCTATGTGCGGCCCGTGACCTGCGAGGAACGTGATATGTATCTGCTTGATATGCCGTGTATAACAGACGGGGGAGAGAGCGATGACAGTGCGGAAAACACCGGGCAGGATGCTGCGGCATAAACGTCTGAGCCGGCGGGACTTCTTGCGCACCGCTGGCGCTGCTTTAGGAGCGCTGTCAATCAGCCGGACGCTATCTTTGCGCCCCGCCGCCCACGCACAAGCACGCCGCCAGGTAGATGGGGTGCGGGTGTTGGTGCTGGCCAACCCCTATGGCGTGATGCTGGAACATGTCATCGAGCAGTTCACGGCGCAAACCGGCATCGCCGTCAATCTGGAAATTCTGTCGGGCGTGGAACTGCTGGACCGCGTATTCAACCCGGACGCAGTGGACGCAGCGGGTGCGGATGTCTTCACCGTCGATCAACCCTGGCTGGGCGAGTTTGTCGAAAACGACCGGCTGCTCCCGCTGGATGACTTTGTGCGCGCGGACGGCGACGTGGCGCTGGACGATTTTATCCCCCAGGTGCTCCACTCGCTGTGTACCTACCGGGGTCAGTTGTGGACGCTGCCCATCGACACCTACTGCGAAGGCGTCATGTATCGCACCGATCTGTTCGAGGCGCTGGGGTTGGCCGCGCCCCCCGCAGACCCCGACGGGGCGAGGGATTGGACCTGGACACGCTACCTGGACACAGTGCAGCAGTTACACGGGGTCGAACTGGGCGACACCTCGTTTTTTGGCACGGTCGTGTGTGGCGCGCATCGCGGTGGGACGCGGGCCGTGCTGGATATGTACGCCCCGTTTGCCATGCTGCACGGTGCGCGCTGGTTCGCCAGTTTTCCCGATACGCTGCCCTGGAACTTTAACCCCACCACCACCTCGGATGCCAACCTGACCGCGCTGCAACGCTATCTGGACCTGTTTAACTATGCGCCTCCCGAATCGCTGGATTATTCGCACCTGGATGCCGGAATACGGTTTGGGGCGGGCGATGTGGGCATGTTCTACTGGTACAGTGTGTTCTTTGCCATGCTCAAGGACCGGAGCTATTTCACCGGCGAACCGTCTGTCGTGCGCGACGTCTACGATGTGGGCCTGATGCCGGTCTTGGAGGAAGGCGACAGCCAGCCGAACACCGTCGTGGGCTTGGCCTTCGGCATTTCGCCCGACTCGCTGCGGCAGGACGAAGCGTGGCAGTTCATCAAGTGGGCCACCGGGTTTGAGGGTCAGAAGGCAATGGGCATGGTGCCGGACTATGGCTACCAGTTTGCGAACTTTGCCCGCCGGTCCCTGTTCCTGGACTCCGATTTGCGCGAACACTATCCCTATCTCGATTTGCACCTGGCATTGTTGGAGGCCGGAACGGGGAACAAACACGCGCGGCCCGCCGTGCCCATCTACCAGGAATTGGGCGATATCTATGGTACAGCGCTGCGCCAGGCCGTAAAAGGGATCATTATGGCCGAGGAAGCGTTGGATGCTGCCGATATCCAGTTTCGAAATGCATTGGTAGCGGCGGATTTGCTGCCCTTTACCGGCACCGGGTATGCCGACACGTTCGACAACACCCTGGCCTTGATCGCTTCGCTCACCACCTGATTTCATGCACCGTCCGCCCTGGCTTGTAACCGGGTGAAGATCCTGGTACGCTTGCGGCAGGACAGCGTACCTTTTCGGGAAAGTGGGCCATGCGAGACGAGGACAAGTCTAGAGAGCAGTTGCTCCGCGAACTGGCCGCGTTGCGAGAGCGCGAAACGGAGTTGGCGGATGCCCTGCAACAGGCCGAATCCCGGCTGCACAACTTGTTTGAAGGGGCGGGTGACTCGATTCTGTTGATCGATCCCGTTACCATCCGGATTGTGGCCGCCAACCAAAACGCCTCCCGACGGCTGGGATATACGCGCGACGAATTATCGGGCCTGACGCTGGACGATATCCAGACTCCCCGCTCTGACGACGCCTATGTCTGGCGGTCGGTGGC
>JAADYV010000423.1 GCA_010092855.1 Chloroflexota bacterium
ACGGTATATCCGGCTATGAGGAGGCGTGCGCCGGCATTTGCCACTGGCACTCACGCGGCGGATGGCGTATAATAGAGAGAAGTTGAACATTTGTTCTTAGTTGACATCCACGCCGGAAATCTCTACACTACGCGGCGTTTCGACTACGCACGGATACAAGGGCAACCATCATGACAACAGATCTCGGGCTGGTTTTGCAGCGAGACATTAACCAGGAATTGCAGGAATCCTATCTGGATTACGCCATGAGCGTGATCGTGGCGCGTGCGCTGCCTGATGCGCGAGATGGCCTCAAACCCGTCCACCGTCGCATTCTGTACGCGATGTACGACATGGGCATCCGACCCAATTCGACGTACAAAAAGAGCGCGCGTATCGTGGGCGAGGTGCTGGGTAAATATCACCCGCACGGCGACATGGCGGTGTACGACGCGATGGTGCGCATGGCGCAGGACTTTGCAATGCGCTATGAACTGGTCGATGGCCAGGGCAACTTTGGCAGCATCGACGGCGATTCCCCGGCAGCGATGCGCTATACCGAGGCACGCATGGCATCGGTGGGCTTGGAACTGCTGCAAGACATTGACCGCGACACCGTCGATTTTGATGAGAACTTCGATGGTACGCTGATCGAGCCTATAGTGCTGCCGTCGAGTTTCCCCAACATGCTGGTCAACGGCGCATCGGGGATCGCGGTGGGTATGTCGACCAGCATTCCGCCGCATAACCTGGGTGAAGTGTGCGATGCGTTGATCCACATGCTAAACAACTGGGAGAAGATGGACGACATCGCCGTGCCGGAGTTGATGGAATTCGTCAAAGGGCCGGACTTCCCAACAGGTGGTGTTGTCTATACGGTTGATGGCAAAACAGAGGAGGACCAGCTTCGCGCCGCGTATGCCACCGGGCGTGGCAAAATCCGGATGCGGGCCAAAGCGCATATCGAGGACCTGGGGCGCGGACGCAGCCGGATTATTATCAGCGAGATTCCTTACCAAACCAACAAGACCAGCCTGATCGAGCGTATTGCCGATCTGGCGCGCGATGGCCGGGTGGAGGGTATCACCGACCTGCGCGACGAGAGCGACCGGACCGGGCTGCGCATTGTGATTGATGTCAGCCGCACCGGGGACGCGGTCGAGGTGCTGGCCGCCCTGTTCCGGTTGACGCCGCTGGAATCCACCTTCGGCATGATCATGCTGGCATTGGTGGACGGCGAGCCGCGTATGCTCAGCTTGAAGCAGGCGCTGCTGGTCTATCTCGAGCACCGGCTGGACGTCATCCGGCGGCGCAGCGAATTCGACTTGACCCGCGCGCGCGACCGGGCGCACATCCTGGAAGGGCTGCTGACGGCGATTGAAAACCTGGACGAAGTGATCGACATCATTCGCCGGTCGCGGACGGTGGATTCCGCGCACGGCAATCTGCGGCGCAAGCTTAAGCTGTCCGATGCGCAGGCGGACGCGATCCTGGCGATGCAGCTCCGGCGGCTGGCGGCGCTGGAACGTCGCAAGCTGGAAGAGGAATACAAAGAAAAGGTGGCGCTGATCCAGATGCTGGAAGCGCTGCTTTCCAGTCCGCAGATGATGCGCATGGAAGTCGCGCGCGAACTCAGCGCCATCCGCGAGGAATACGCCGACCCGCGCCGCACGGTGATTATTGGCGGTCCGGCGGGCGACATCCAGGCCGGGGACTTCCTGGGGCCAAACGAGGATACATGGGTCACGCTGACGGAAGATGGGCTGCTGAGCCGGACATATGAGGATGCCCCGCCGCGCATCACGACCGAGATCAAGGACCCGCCGCTGGCGATGCTGGCCAGCAACACCACGCATACGTTGTATCTCTTCACGGCGGGTGGAATGGCGGCGACAATACCCTGCAAGCTGCTGCAGCAGGCGACCGATCCTGAGCAGGGAATGGCGTATCCGACGCTGTGCTCACTGACGGAAGATGACACCATCACGCGCATGTTGAGCCTGCCGCCCGCACTGGATAACGGTTACCTGGTGGCAATCAGTGCGCTGGGCGAGGTCAAGCGGCTGCGCATGGAGGACCTACCGGGGTTGACGGCCAACGCCTTCAAGTTCATGGACGTGGAGCCTGGCGACCGGCTGCTGTGGGTCGGTTACGTCACGGACGAGCGCCAGGTGATTCTGGTCACACACCGGGGGCAGGCCATCCGCTTTAAGGTATCCGACGTGCGACCGACGGGCTTGGGCGCGGGTGGGATGCGTGCTATCAAGTTGATGGACGATGATGATCACGTCGTCGGCGCAGGGCTGGCGGAAGACGAGGCGCAGATATGGGTGTGCACGGACGACGGCGTCGCCAAGAGCACACCGGTCGCCGATTATCCCACGCAGGGGCGCGCCGGGCAGGGCGTGATAACCATTAAGATGCCAAAGGACTCGCGCGGGCTGGCGGCAGCGACCGTCGCACATCTGGATGAACCGATGGTGCTCGTCACCGACAAGGGCAAGCCAGAATACATGCGCGTTAGCCTGGCACCCCAGACCCGGCGCAACGCCAAAGGCGACTTTGTGATCTCGATGCGCACTTCGGAGTCGGTGGCACGGGTCGTGCGGTTGGAAGAACGGATCGAACTTCCCGCGTTCATTCCGGAGGATGAGCAGATCGACAATGCTGTTCCTGAGGAAGAATCATAACCGGGCGATGAGTGGCCCTGAGGAGGAGCACGATGTTCAAACGGGTAATCCATGCTGAGGATGCTGAGGGGTTTTCCAGCGTGGAAGCGGTACGCGAGTATGCCGCTCACGCTGAGAAATCGATGTTGAAATACGAAGCGTTTTTCAGCGAGTTGGAGAAGTTGGGCATTGGCCAGGGGCGGCTGCTGGATGTGGGCGCAGGACCAGGCGTGCTGGCGGCAGCAGTGGCCGCACGCTATCCCGCGGCGCACATTACGGCGCTGGAACTGTCCGACAACATGATTGCGGCGGGCCGCGAGTATATCGCCGGGAAAGGCATGGCGGACCGGGTGATGTATGTGGCGGGTAACGCGGCAGATGTGGCAGCGCTGGCTGACTTAGGCCCGTTCGACGTGGTTTACTCCACCTTCACGCTGCACCACTTCGCCGACCCACAGGCCGTGATCCGCAACCTGCTGCCGGTCGTGGACGCGGGTGGGGCGCTGTTTTTGTATGACCTGCGGCGGGCGTGGTGGTTGTATTGGGTGCCGTCGCGCAGTGGCTTTTGCAGGTCAGTGCGCGGCGCTTACACCAGGCGGGACGTGCTCGCGCTGCTGGACGAGATGGGATTGAGCGGCTACAGCGTGCGTAATGTGGTGCCGTTTTTGCTGTCGGCGGTGATCAAAAAGCCTTGACAGCAGGGCGTGTTTTTGTGTATGCTGCCAGAGGTGCTGGAATGGAACAGCCTGCCGCAAGGCGGGCTTTTTTATGGTCGTATGGTTGGCCAGAGCTTTGCACACAAAGGACGACAGCGGACATCGATGCTGCAACGATTAGTGCTGGTAGGGTTGGCCGGGGCGGTGGGCACCATCGCGCGCTACGGTTTGGGTGGATTGGTACAGCACTGGGTTGGGGGGACCCTGCCCTGGGGTACCCTGGCGGTGAACATGGCCGGGTGTTTCCTGTTTGGCGTGGTGTGGACCCTGGCCGATGAGCGGCTGCTGATCGATGACGAGACGCGCGTCATCGTACTCGGCGGTTTCATGGGCGCGTTCACCACCTTCTCGACCTTTATCTTCGATACGGGTGGGTTTATGCGCGAGGAACAGTGGCTGCTGGCCACCGGCAATGTGGCGGTCCAGACATTGGTTGGGCTGGCGTTTTTGTTTCTGGGGATGGTGGCCGGGCGGCTGGTGTAGCCCGGTCGGTCAAGACGCACACCAAATTTGGCAAACGCTGCCGTTGTTGCTTGCGGCTTGCGTGCTTCTCTGGTTAATCACAATATTGGACGCCCCGTATCGCTAATGGAAATACGGGGCGTTTGCGGTATTTCCAACGCTATAGCAGGTTGCGGATGCCGTCCGCGATTTCTGCTGTTTGCGGAGCCGGAGACACGTTCAGTGTACGCTTCAACTCAAAGGTCAGCCGGTCGTAAGTGTCGATTGCGTCGTCTGGTTTGCCCAGGTCACGGTAGAGCAGCATGATCGCGCGGGCCAGGTCTTCGCGTTGGGGACTGGTGGCAGATGCGCGCAGGTAGTAGCCCAGGGCACTGAGCTTGGCGTTTTGATTCTCGTGGATGCGCGCCAATCCCGCCAGGGCTTCGGCATAGTTCATCGACAGTTCGTTGCGCCGGTGATTAACCCATTCCTGCTCCATCGTGCTCAGGAATGGGCCGTGATACAGCTCGATGGCGTTTTGCAGCATTTGGACCGCATCCTGGTCGCTGGCGACGGCAGCGTTCTGCACTGCTTCAGCGAATTTGACCACGTCATAGTGCAGCTCGAGGTCGGGCGAGATGCGATAGAACCCCGACCAGTAGACGGTCAGGTCGACGCCCAGAATCTCGCTGATCTTGCGCTTGGTGACGTGGAAAACGTTGGTCGCCTCGCGGGTGGAGAGATTGGGCCAGAACGTCTGGAATATCTCGTCGCGCGTGGTCATACCGCGATCCACAAAGTAGAAAAACAGCGTGCGCGGCAAGACGCCATCCCAGTGCTCGACCAACCGCCCGTTGATCAGCACGCGGCCTGGACCCAGCGCTCGGACTTCGAGCACGTTCTGGTCGGCTGATGCCACGTAATCCAACATCATTTTGTCGGCATTGACCGGGATAAGCGCCATCTTTTCCCGCAGACTGTCGTCGCTCAGAAGCGTCATGGGCAGTTCCCTCGTGCCGAGGGCTAACCGGCTGCCGGGGGAGAGGTGGTGTGCCAGGGCGGTGATGAAGGGCGCTACTGCTTCCTGTTGCACCAGGTCGAAATTGTCGATGATAAGATTGGCCGGACCGTGTGCCTGCAGATTGGCTGCCAGGCTTTGGGCTGCTGCTTCGGGGGCGTCCGGCAACTCCGGGACATCGGGGTCGAGTTGGGTCTCCAGCGTTTCTTCCAGTTCGGACAGCAAAGCCGCAAACGAAAGGTCTTGTTCGGGAATGGCCAGGAAGAGAGATGTTTTGTCCGAATCGCGCAGCAAAGGCGCAAACAAGCGATGCTGTCCATGAAAGTCGGGATGGAGGATCAATAACGTAATATCAGGGGATAGGCTGTCTAACTGATCGGTGGCAAGTTCAAACGAGTCAAGCGCATTCATCGCGTGTACTCCATCCTGAAAAGACAGATAGTGTTTGTCTGAGGCAAACTATAGGTTGTATTCTGTTATAGGAATGTACCGATAACCTTTATTGATAGCATTATACACGCATGAGGAAAACACCACAAGCCGTAGAATTGTTCGCGTGAGACTATAGGTTTGTTTAACTTGGCGTATATATTACTTGTTTGTCGGGGTAAGATCATCGTTGTGTTAGTCGCGCAAGAGAAGACATGCGCATCCTCAACCAAGGGGTAGAAGAGGAGCCGAACCTAAACTGCAGTACGGCGGAAGGCTTCGATGATGTTGGGCAGGCGTTCGATTTTGGTCAGAATCCGGGAGAGTTGCTTGAGGTCCTGGATTTCCATCGTGAGTTCGAAGGTAGCGATGTTCTGCCGTGTAGTGATGTTCACGTTGGACATGTTGATGTTTTCGTCCGCGATAACGGCTCCGATATCGCGCATCAGGCCTTCGCGGTCGTAGGCCACAATCAACACTGGCACGGGGTAGGCTTGTTCGCTGGTAGGCGGCCAGGTGACATTGATAAAGCGCTCTGGCTCGGTCGAGTTGAGTACGTTTTTGCAGTCGGCGCGGTGGACGGTGATGCCCTTGCCGCGCGTGATAAAACCCACGATGTTATCGCCATAGGTGGGCCCGCAACAACGCGCCAGCGTGACCAGCAGACCGTCGGTTTCGTCGATCCGCATCCCGTGCGGTTTGACGGGTTCGGTGTGGGTGACGTTGGCTTCGAGCGTGTCTTTTTCGCTGGCGGCTTCGCGTTCGGCATCCAACAGGCGCACACTAATTTGTGCGCCGGTAATGTTGCCAAACCCGATGGCGGCCATCAGGTCTTCGGCGTTCTTGAAGCCCAACTGGTCCGCGATATCGTCGCGCGAGACGGTGCTCATGCCCAGTTTACGCAATTCGCGTTCCAGGATTTCCTTGCCGTCGGCGATGCTTTTTTCGCGTTCGCGCCGTTTAAACCACTGCTTGACCTTGCTGCGCGCGCGGGACGTCTTGATAAAGCCTAGATCTGCATTAAGCCAGTCCAGGCTGGGGCCGCCGCGGTTGGCTGTCAGGATTTCGACCCGCTCGCCGTTTTTGATCTGGTAGTCCAGCCCGACCAGTCGCCCGTTAATCTTTGCGCCCCGGCAGCGGTGCCCAACTTCGGTATGGATATGGTACGCAAAATCGACGGGGGTCGCGCCTTCTGGCAGATCAACGATGTCGCCTTTCGGTGTGAAGGCGTAGATGCGCTCGTGGCTCATCTGCTCTTTCATGCCCTCAACAAAGCCGTTGGCGTCCTGGTCGTCGTCAGTTTCCTGTTCGACATCTTCCATCATGCGCCGGAAGTCTTCCAGGCGGCGGTCCAGTGCGCCATCAGTGCCGGTGGCGCTGCGATCTTCCTTGTAGCGCCAGTGCGCGGCGATCCCGTATTCAGCTTCGGTGTCCATCTCGTGGGTGCGAATCTGCACTTCCAGCGTTTTACCCTCGCTGTCGAGTACTGCGGTGTGCAGGCTGCGGTAGGAATTCTCTTTGGGAGACGAGATGTAGTCGTCGAATTCGCCGGGGATGGCGTGGAATATGTTGTGGATGATGCCGAGGGCCTGGTAGCATTCTGGGAGCGTATTGACGATGATGCGGATGGCACGGATATCGTAAATTTGGTTGAAGGGCAGGTGCTTGCGTTCCATCTTGCGATAGATGCTGTAGATGTGCTTGGGGCGGCCCTTCACGTCAGCCTTGAGACTCTCGCGGTGGAACTGATCCTGGATGAACTTGGTGATCCGTTCCATGTACGCTTCGCGATCGGAGCGCCGCTCGTCAATCTGGGCGGCAATTTCGCGGTAGCGGTCGGGGTCGAGATAGCGGAAGGCGAGGTCTTCAAGTTGCCACTTGAGCTGCCAGATTCCTAAACGGCTGGCCAGCGGCGCGAATATCTCCAACGTTTCGGTCGCTTTTTGCACCTGCTTGTGGGCGGGCATGTAACCCAACGTGCGCATGTTGTGCAGCCGGTCTGCGAGTTTGATCAGGATCACGCGGAAATTGGTGCCCATTGCCAGGAACATTTTGCGCAGGTACTCGGCTTCGCGGTCGCGGGGTTTGCCGCCGTGCATGCCGTCAACACCGGTAGGCAGTTGAGCCAATTTGCTGACGCCGTCGACCAGTTCGGCGATGACTGGGCCGAAGTTGCCTTCGAGTTCGTCAAGCGTGATAGGCGTGTCTTCGACCACGTCGTGCAGCAGCGCGGCAGCGATTGTGGGCGGGTCCAGGTGCATATCGGCCAGTATTTGGGCGACCGCGACGCAGTGTGTGATGTACGGTTCCCCAGAGCGGCGGAACTGGCCATCGTGGGCCGCGTAGGCGTATTCGTAGGCCATCGTCAGCAGCGTCCGATCCTGCTGCGACAGATCGCCCAGAGCCTGGAAAATGTTGTCGATGTCGATGGCGACGGTTTTCATCGTTCGATCACCCACCGGAAAATGAATATCTTTAGAGTATAACTTGCTGGGAAAATGGTTGCAATGGCTGATAACGGTTTTCCAACAGAGAATCGTACCACGCAAACAGAGACATTTTGCGGGGTATGGGGTATAGTGGATAACGTTGTGTAGGCAAGAACTTTGTACAAAAGGTGATGGGTTATGAGCAAGGCAAAAGACAAACAAGCCCAAACAAAAACACTCTCGATATCCGACTGGGTGCGCCTGGTGTTGATTGGCCTGTGTGTTATCGGCATCGGCATCGCGGGTTACATGGCCTGGGCAGAATTGACCGGCAACGAAACACAGTGTTCTGATGCGGGCAAAATCGACTGTTCAGCGGTGCAGAACAGCGCGTATGCTTCGACATTGGGTCTGCCGATGGCTGTGTTGGGCGTGTTGGGTTATGTTGCAATTCTGGTGGTGTTAGTGCTGGAAGACCAGCTTCAGATCGCGGCGAACTACGGTCATGCGGCAGTGGTGGGCATGACGCTGTTTGGCGTGATCTTGCAAACGTATCTGACGGTGATCGAGGCGACCGTACTCGATGCGTGGTGCCAGTGGTGTATTGCATCGTTTGTGGTGATTACGCTGGTCTTCATCGGCGGGTCGTACCGCATGTACGCCTTCCTGCAGCCGCTGCGCCGCTAGTCGGGTATCGCCGGTAAGGAATCCCGGCAAGGCCAGGTAACGTAAAAACGGGCGGTGATGAAGCCGCCCGTTTGCGTTGGTTTCGCGGGGAATCTTTGGCGCGACTAGTCGTTTGAGGTGTGCTGCTGCAGCGTCCGCGCGAAGATGTCTTCCTGGTCGTTGCGGCGTTTGTTCTTTTTCTTCTTGCGCTTCTTGTCGGGCTTGCTGGACCGTTCTGGCATTTCCATATCCGACCCTTCCAGCGCCATGCGCAAAGCGAACTCCATCGCCGTCGGGACCTCTTCTTCTTCCTCGTCGCTAGCTGCAGCGATCATGGCGGCTGGCTCTTCCAAGGCGCGCACGCTGAGGTCAATTTGTTTTTTGCGGCGGTTAACACCGATCACCTTGACCTCAATTTCGTCATCAACCTTGACCACTTCCGACGGATCACCAACGTAGCCTTTGGCCAACTCGGAAACGTGGACCAACCCTGGACGCTCCGCGCCGATATCGACAAACGCGCCGAACTTCTCGACCCGGACAACCTTGCCCGTGTAGACGTTATTCTCGGCGATGTCGTTCCAGGTGACATCGGGGGGTTGAAGCATGGTGAGGTTTATGCGGCCTTTTTTTCGGTCCAGGTCCTTAACCCAAACGGTGACCTGGTCGCCTTCGTTGAGCACGTCCGTCACGTTCTTGACGTGACCTTCGGAAAGTTGAGAAATATGGAGCAGTCCCGGACGGCCAATGCCCACGTCCACCAGCGCGCCGTACAATTCGATCTTCTTCACTACCCCGGTGAGTTCCATCTTGGGGGCAATATCTTCGATGGTCTGGGGCGCAGTATTCTCGGTAGTCATTTGCCGTGCTCCTTGTCCGTACTGATCGGGGCCAACCATGTTGGTCGGGGCCAACCGTAGTAGTTGGGTCAACCAGATGTCTTCGTTTTTATCAGGGGCGGATTATACCTGTTCCTAAAGGGTGGGTCAACGGTGCATTTGCCCGAATGTGACCTTTGGCGTTAATTTTGCTGACGGACAGGGAGTTGCTCCGCCGGTGGACGGATCGTGCCCAATTCTTCCCTTAACCGCCAGCTAACTGCTGCCCGCCAACTCGTCTTGAATTATGCGGTCGAAGGTTTCGAACGGCTGGGCACCAAACGGATACACTTGGCCGTTGATCACAAAGCCGGGGGTGCCTTCGAAGCCATACGTTAACGCAGTCTGGTAATCGGCCAGAATTTCGTCTTCATACCGGCGGCTATCCAGGCAGGTCGCCAACGAATCGGTGTCAAGGTCGAGATCGTCTGCCAGCGACACCATCGCGTCGTTGTTCAGACCGCCGCTGTCGGGCGAGGCCAGGTACTCAAAGATCGCATCGTGCATTTCCCAGAACGCGCCCTGTTCTTCCGCGCATTCGGTCGCCATCGCCGCTGTGAGCGATGGTTCGCCGAAAATGGGGAAATCCCGATAGATGAATTTCACTTCGTTGGGGTACGCTTCCAGGATTTGTGGCAGCACCTCGAAATACCAGCGCCCGCAGAACCCGCACTGGAAGTCGGAGAACTCCACGATCACCACCGGCGCATCGTCCGGGCCGAGGTAAGCATCGTCGTCCAGCGTCATGGCCACCGGCATTCGCGTCGGCGTGGGAGCCGGGGTGGGGGTGTCCGGGAAGTAGGTGCGCAACTCGTTGTTGACGCGCGCCTGTACCGTGCCATCAATGTCGTCGTCGGTGAGGTCCGAACCCAGGCCAAAGACGATGGCGATCAAGAGGCCGCCCACCAGCGATATGACAGCGGTGGCCACCAGCAGCACCGTCATGTTGGCCGGTTCATTGGGGGTGGGCGCGGGTTGGGCTGCGGCTTGTGGATCGGCGTCGCGGAGCGAGATGGGTTTCACATCGTTGTCGGGTGGTGGGGTGTTGGGAGCGTTGTTTTCGGTCATACGGGTTCCTGATTGTACACAAATTGTGCAAAAGCTGACGGTATCGGGACGTGCGAAAACCGCGAAAGCCGGCAGCAGCACGCCCAGGTTCGCCGATTATACGAGAGGGTGGGGGGGCTTGACAAGCGTTTATCAACCGGGTTTGGTGGATTGACCGGGGAGCAGTTGCTCAGCCTGGGGATCGTGGGCGCGGTGACGTGCGAGCGCAGCAGCGGGGTTGTTGGTGGCGTAACAGTAGACACAGCCATAAGGACAGGTATCGTACATGCCAATATCGCGCGAAACCATACAGCCGCATCCTTCCCGACTTGGTGCGGCCCGCGTGATGGGTGGTCGATCCGGGAACAACGCGGCCAGCAGCTCACCGTCCACGCAGCGCGTCGGTTGGATGTGCTCGTTTAGCAATTCCGGCTGGCAGCAGGCAAACAGTGTGATGCCGTGCGCTGCCGCAATCTCGACCAGATCGGCGACCAGGGCCTGTTTCGCGGCCAGCGGCAGATCAATGGCCTGGATTCTACTATGTGCCAACCGTCGCGCCACTTTGCCGTAGAAGGTGGCGAAGCTGAAATAGCAGCGCGTGGTGCTGCCCGCTAGCGCTGCCGCAATCTCCTGGAAGCGGTCGCGGTAGAACACCGCGTCGAGTTCCGGCGTGACCAGGATGGGATCAAAGCGCCACAATACCTGCTGCGGGCTGGTGCGATCGGCGAGTTCGCGGAAAATCTGCACGGCGTGCTCCCAGCACGGAACGTGTGGTTCCAGCGTGCGCGGTGCCCCGGTGATGGTGTAATGGCAGACGAAGCGGTAGCCGTGTTCGCCCAATTCGTCAATGTGGGGCAGGAAGGGAGCATAGTGCTTGGACCAGAAGACAATGCTGTGCACGTCATCCGGCTGTAAGCCAACGGTTACTGTCTGGCCGCTGACCGGGTTGGGATAGCTGGCAAACCCGGCAATTAGCCGGTTCATAAACCAGGGCATGTAGAATGCCGGGATGTCCGTGCGGCGGCTGGCGGAGATGATGTGCATCGCGGGACCTTTTCTGGGTGGATCGCGGATCGCGCTGGCGTGTTCTGTGGTGTGGTAAGAGAGGGGCGCAGAACAGGCTACGCCCCGATGCGTGTTCCTGGTACGTTCTAGGTAGCGTTGACACTGCCGCCTGCGAACCGCGAAACCGTGAGTACAAATGTCAACACGGCTTAATCTTCGACTTCGACCAGCTCCTCGTCTTCGTCATCGTAGACATTGAGCGGCATGATCTCGTAGGACTCGCGAATGAGCATTTCCAACTCTTCAGCCAGCCCGGGGTTGTCGCGCAGATACTCTTTGGCGTTTTCGCGCCCCTGGCCAATCAGGCCGTCGTTGTAGCGATAGAACGCGCCGCGCTTTTCAATGATGTCTGCTTCGACGCCCAGGTCCAGGATGTCGCTTTCCATGCTGAACCCGTGATCGTACATCAGGTCGATCTCGGCCTGGCGGAAGGGCGGCGCGACCTTGTTTTTGGTGATCTTGATGCGAGTGCGGTTGCCGACGACCTCGTCTTTGCGTTTGATAGCCTGGATACGGCGGATGTCGATGCGCACGCTGGCATAAAA
>JAADYV010000424.1 GCA_010092855.1 Chloroflexota bacterium
ACCGGTGCGGAGGTGCGCTGCACCCTCCGCGTCTGTCGGCCCGGTTTTCCGGCCCCACAGACCGCACCCCGTACCGGGGCGCGAAAATCGTCGTGCAGCAGCGCCTGAATATGCTGTTTTTGTCCGCAAGACAGAAAGGATCGCCGTATGAACCACCAGGAACTCGTCGCCACCATTGCACGACGCCTGCCAGATCACTCCAAAGGCGACGTGGCCGAAGTACTCGAAGTGATGGTTGATGTTTGCATCGAGCATCTGAGTCACCCCGGTCAGGTTGTCCAGATAACCGACCTGGGCAGGCTTTCAATCGACGTTCACCGGTTGCAGGTCGCGGGTGCAGTGCGCAAGACATTGATCGAATATCGCGGTGCAGGCCAGCCGGAAACACTGAAACGCATAGTTGGTCGTTTCCGGCCAGCGCCGCGACTGCGCCAGGCTATCGAATCTGCCATCAAGGAGGAAGTGAATTGAAGAAAGCGCTATACACCGCACGAGTGACCATCGGATTCACGCCAGATCAAAACCGGCGACTGGACGAACTGGTGCGTGTTCGTTCCCGCAAGGGAGAGGAAGTCAATAAAGCAGACCTGATCCGCACTGCCGTGACCTTTTACTTTATGCACCAGGATGATCTGCCCGGCTCGCGCAAAGCGATTGCGCGGTCAGTAGAGGGCAAGATCGCGGAGGTCGATCAGAAGCTGGATTACCTGACCGAAACGCTCGAAAACTTCATCGAGCGAGTCACAAAGCGGAGGGCATGACATGGACCCCAAGCAAATGTGTGTCGCCAACGTGAAGTACAAGAAGCCAACGGCTGACGATACCAAACGGACCAAAGGGTTGCTGCGTTACCTGACGTATCGCGACAGCCGCGACGGACATATCAGGCAGGTTGGTGGCCGTGAGCGTTGGGTGGATCACGGTTTGGGCAGCACGGTGGGCGAAATCGCTGATACCTGTGAGCAGTACCGTAGCGAACATGTGCTGGCTTTCACTTTAGTATTTAACGCCAATCCTGACCTGATCGCGATGGTGCCGGAAAAACGCCGTGCGCGCTTTGTGCGCGAACTGACCGAAATGACGCTGGATCGCTTTCTTGAAGCGCGTGGTATCGAGGGCGGCATCGAGCACAGCTACGTTCTCCACCATCGAGAAAGCGAGGACCCGCAGGCTCCAGGGATGCACGACCCGCATACCCACGTCATTCTGCCGGGCACATATTTCGATGAAGACCTGGGCGAACGTGTGCCGTTGTTTTTTTCGCGAAACAAGCAGGTCAATCACATCGAGATGCTGCACGACGTGACCGAGCAAACCATGCGCGAACACATGGAGCTCTACGTCGGTCCGGAGTGGGAGCAGCGTTACGACCGGCTTGCAGCCGTGCGCGAGCGGCAGCGCAATGTAAGCGAGCGCGAACCGGATGGCGCATTCGTCGATGAGCAGGGGCAAGCCTGGCCGGTGTGGGGTGGCGCGCGCCGCACGGACGAAGAAACCAGCGCTGCCGGATTCTATCGCTACTTTCCTGGCGATCAGGAAGGGGAACAGCAGCTCGAATTTCGCCCGCTCATCCAGGGATTGGATCACGACATGGCGCAGTATGTGGCGGAGGCCTTCGCCGGACATCTGTATACCTATCCTGATCCGACATTGAAGAACCTGGAGCTATTCGCCCAGCAAGTTCAGGCGGAAATGCAGGGGGATACCAGTGTTATGCCGCAATCAGACATCAGCCAGGAATGGTCGCTTGACCTGTAACTATCATCAGACGCGCACAGAGGACCGGAGCGAAAGGTTGACCGCCAGACCGCTCAGGTCCCCTGTGGGCACATTTAAAGGATAACCATAGTATGTCACACAATGACCCTACCAACAAGGCAGCGGCTGCTGCCCGTGAAAACTTCCTGACCGCGTTGTTCGGTCAGACTGATCCCAGCCTGTTTCTGGAACTGCGCTGCATCCATCCAGAGACTGAAGCTGCCCGTGTGTTGTGGTCGCCGGTGGGTAATCCGCAGCGCCTCGCGGCGACATTGCGCCAGGCAGACGCATTGAATAAGTCCGGTCACGGGGTGTTTTTTGCGCCGTGTCTACGTGACCAGAAAAAAGGCAGCGCCGAAGCTGCTGCACTGGTATCTGCGCTGTGGGTGGACATCGACTGTGATGATGATCCACGGTTGCGATCTGGCGCACTGGAAAAGCTGCATGACTTCGATCCAAAACCGTCGATCATTCTGGACAGCGGAGGTGGGTGGCACGCTTACTGGCTGCTCGATCCGCCCGTTGAATTGCCGGATGATGCGGCACGACAACAGATCGCCAGTGTCTTACACGGCTTGTTTGCTGTCGTTGGTGGTGATCCAGAATATGCAAAATCGGTTGCCTCAATGATGCGTTTGCCGGATACGGTGAACACCAAGCCCGATCGCGGGGGTGTGGTGGCCGCAATCACCGAGTTCCATCCGGACCGGCGCTATCCACTTTCAGCGTTTGAGTGGCTAGCGGTCAAGCCAGAGAGAGCAAACGGCAAGCAGCCAATCACGTTATCCGGCAATGGTCATGCGCCGCTGCCGCAAATCACGCTGGATTATCTGTCGTGTGGCTCTTCGAATGGCAACCGGAACCGGGCGCTATTTGATGCGGCGTGCCAGTTACGCGATGCAGGTTACAGTCAAACAGAAGCTGAAGCGGAGCTAATCCCACGCCATGTGGCGGATGGCACAGGTGATGAAAATCCGGCAGCGCGCGAACGCGAGGCACGAGCCACCATCGCCAGCGTGTACAGCCAGTCGCCGCGCGATCCGATTGCTGAACCCGTGCCGGACGCACGACAAACCGTTGATCGCCTGGTCAGCCGCTATGGAACGACGGAGAAACAGGACCAGCCCACGCCGGAGCAGATCGCCGCAGCAGTCAGGGCCTGCGCACATCTGGACGCCATCGACTGGGCGGTGCAGCGCCAGCGGCTCAAGGAGGTGTGCGGCAGCGGCTTGCGTGTCTCTGACCTGGAACGCCAGTACCGGCAGGCCCGCAAGGCGCTGGAGCGCGAACGCATTCAGGACTACACCGAACGCGAAACGTACTTCGAAGCCGATGGAAATATGATCTATCACCGTGAGACCTATAATGGGCCAGTGGACAAAACCGTCGCGGCGTGGTCGGGGTATGTGGTAGAGCGTATCTCGCAAGTGAACGATGATGGGCAGATGGAACACATCACCGCGCTGGAACTGCGCAACGAGCAGCAAACAGTGACGCTCCAGGTACCCAGTGAGATGTTTGGGGATGACGCCGCGCTGCGCCGGTTCATCGCCGGTCGTGCCGGTGAAGCGTTTACTGTGCGGGCAGGCATGGGCAAACATCTGGCTCCGGCGATCCTGGGTTTGTCAGGCGAATACCCGCACCGGACGTGTTACCGCATGATGGGCTGGACGCAGATCAACGAGCGCTGGACGTATGTTGCGCCGGGCATCTGCGT
>JAADYV010000425.1 GCA_010092855.1 Chloroflexota bacterium
GATTTTTGTGTGTTGATTTTGATTGTAAGGCAACCATGTCGCACCCAGTGCCAACACTGGACGGCGAACCAATCCTTATCGCGGAATTGGCAGGGAAGTCCACAGATGGTGATATTCATGGTATGTGGAACGCACTTCCCTCGGTGACATTTTCCCGTGCTGTTCAGAAATCAATCTGAGCGAGAAACTGGCCTCTACGCAGCGTCGCGATAGTAGTCTCGGATGATGGCTCCAAGCGCATGTCGACAGCGAATCGGACCCTCAGTAGACGCTGATTCCAAGCCCAATGGGCTATCTTGTTCCAAACCCTGATGAGGACGCCGTTCATTGTAGTAGGTTGTGTATTCCTGCAAGACCCGTCGTAAATGGCGCGCATTGAGAATGATCAAATGGTCCAGGCATTCTTCACGTACTGAGCGCACCCAGCGTTCGGCGACTGCGTTGGCATTCGGAGCCTGATAGGGAATGTTGACGCTCTCGATGCCTGCTGCTTAAAATGCGGTGTCAAACGATTGGGTGAATTTCGTATCATGATCGCGAATCAAATACTTCATAGGCGGATCTCGTTCCTCCAGGTCCCAGGTCATGTGTCGCGCTTGTTGCGTGACCCAGGTCTGATTGGGGTGCGCCGTACACCCGGCGAAATAGACCTGGCGCGTGCCATGCTCGATGAAAAACAAGCAGTATAAGGTTTGCAGCGTGAGTGTTTCGGCGGTGAAGAAATCGCACGCCAGGAACTGGTCCTTGTAGTGGTTGAGGAACGTGCGCCAGGAGCTGCCCTGTCGTGACCGCTCTGGCGCAGGTGGAACGCCATGGCGCAACAAGACCGTGCGAATCGCCGTCGCACTCACGTCAATGCCTACCTTGCGCAACTCGCCTTCCAACTTGTCATAGCCTAAGGTCGGGTTGTTGCACGCGACCTGCAGAATCCAGGCTTCTTGTTCGCGGTCAATGGACGGGCGTCCGCGTTTTCGACCCTGCTTGAATGTCCACTTGCGATGCACGATCGCCCGGTGCCAGCTGATCAGTGTTTCAGGCTAAAACAGGCGCACGCTTTCATCCAGCACTTCCCGGGCATTTACGACCTTGTTGATCACCCCTCACCGCCAACGCCGCCAAGGGCACTTTTTGCCAGCGCGGAATCTGTGGTCCCCGCGCTTGTTTCCGCTCCACAATGCGCAGCCGCTGCCGCAATAACATGATTTCTGCATCCTTTTCGTCATCGGTCATCTGCATCACTGCGACCAGTTCCAACATGAACTGCCACACAAATAGCATCACACGAAAGTACATTCAGCCATCACCTTTCCTGACCCCAACAGGCACACAAAAACCCCACGAGCTTACCGCAGTGCAGGGTTTTTTCAGGCAATTCCTAAATGCCTGTTTCAGGTAGATTCTTCTCGTGGATTAATCTTCGAACATTAAGGGCTATGCTGTCGCAAAGCTGCCACAATTAAAGCGCCGAATCAGCCACATGACCGATACGCTACCACATCTTCTGCATTATCGTAACTACTGACCACGTTCGTGGTCAGATGTTTTTGGGTGTGTGTTCGTACAGCGCGCACTTCTGACATCATGATTTCGTCGAAGATGTTGTAGTTTACCGAATGAGAGGCTGACGACAGGACAGTGAGATACGCAAAAGCAAAATCCTGGGCGTCTTCTATTTGGTCGGCAAAATACAGCCGCCCCGTGCTATATCCCAGACGTTCGGCTCTGGCATTGACTGCGGTTAGAACTGTCGGCTACCCCGAAGTCGAAACGCTGCCGACAGAAAAACGAAAAGGATTGCGCGCATTATGGTTCGATGGATTGTTCACGTCCATGGCGACAGGTTTTGTAGACCCTTATTACACGCTCTATATGTTAAATCTCCATGCCAGCAATGCGCAGATCGGTTTGGTCAATGCGTTATCTCAATTCTCCGGGGCTGTTACAGCAATCCCAGGCGCACTCCTCGCGGAGCGTTCAGGGCGCTACAAACAGGTTTGGCTGGTCGCTGGTTTCCTCAGTCGCGCTATGTGGTTGGTCATGCTGGTTGCCCCCTGGGTATTGCGTGACAGCGGCGCAGTATGGCTGGTACTGGCTGCCTGGGTTGCGTTCACCGCGATTACTATTTTTGGCACTCCAGCCTGGGCCGCTGTCACGGCGGACCTGGTCCCGGCTAAGGTGAGAGGAAGTTATTTCGCTTCACGGAATATGATTATGCACCTGGCGCAACTGCTCGCGATTCCAGTGGCCGGATTGTTTGTGAGCAAGATCGGAGAACCCGGTGGCTATCAAGCCAACCTCGGTTTCGCCTTCGCGTTAGGGATGATCTCCCTCTATTTATTTCGTCAGTTGCCAGAGCATGTGTCAGCCCCCCAGGCCATTCACCATAACCTGCGACAGACCTTCCACGCAGCCATGCGGATGCCGACGTTCGTGCACTTTCTGACTGCGCACAGTATCTTCCATTTGGGGGTGATGATCGGCGGCCCCTTCATCAATGTCTACATGGTTCAGGAAGCGGGGTTTAACGTCAGCACCATTGGCTTCTCAACTACGGTCGGGGTGTTCGCTTCCTTGATTGGAATGCGTATGTTGGGGCGTTTACATGACCGGCATGGAATCATCTGGACAATGCGTTTTGGTTTGGGCGTTCCATTGATCCCAGTGGCATACCTGTGGGTAAACCAGCCCTGGCAGGCTTACGTGATCAGCGTCCTCTCCGCATTTACGTGGGCCGGGTATAACCTGGGAGCCTTCAATCTGCTGCTTGCCAGCACACCGGACGAACACCGTCCCCACTATATCGCCATCCACACGACTGTCGTTTCGGTGGTTGGAGCAATGGGTCCTATACTGGGCGGGGGATTGCTTGATGCGGTTGGTTATAGGCCGGTGTTCGGACTGTCATTCGTCGGTCGTGCTTTGGGTCTGGTTTTGCTTTTCGTTCTGGTACACGAACCTGAGGCGGCTGACGATGCTTCGGTTGCTGGGGCGGACCTAGACGAAGCTTTGACCCCTTAGTACGTTCCCGCATTTCAGCGAATTCGCGCTACAATGTTGTTATCCTACAGCGTGACCCCCGGTGACCACGCTACCGGCGTGAGGTCAGCTTAACTTAGTCCTGCATGATGGGAACATGCGGCCATGAATAACGTCACTGACAGACCCATGAGGATCACATGACCGCCACCGATCTGCGTTCCCAGGTCATGCAAGAACTGGCGGATGGCCTGCTTATTCTGGACCAGCGGGGCATCATTGTGGATGCTAATCCGGCGATATGCCTGATGCTGGGTTACACCTCTACGGAATTAACCGGTCGTGCGTTAAGTACATTGGCCTCATCGCCGGACGGTTTGGCAGGTGAACAGCTAATCGGCCAGTTTGAGCAGAACCAACGCATACCACTAAAACTTGTCAAACAGGACGGGGCAACGATCACTACCGAACTGAGTGGCCGGTTGTTCACCCATCATGGGCAATCGTTTGTCCTCGTTTCGATCCGCGACAACACCGAGCAAGTCGCCACCATTGAAAACCTTTATCGCAAAGAGCAGGAACGTCGCCAGATCGCGCAAGGCTTGCGCGACATGCTCGATAAGCTTAATTCAAGCCTGGAACTCAGCGAGGTGCTGGATTACCTTATGTCTGAGGCTGAGCGACTGCTGAAAGCAGATGCAGTTGCCGTTTTTGAGCTAAAAAAGGATCAAACGGAGCTTACGGTCGCAGCCGCACGCGGTTTATCCGGCGCGTATGTTGCGCGGATGGATGTACCACTTGGTGGTGGTGCGGTCGGTCAGGCCGCTGTCATCGGGGAACCTGTCTACGTCCCCGACGTACTCGCCATTCTGCCGACCTACCAGCCTGACCAACATCCCGAACGCCGCGATCTATTGGTGGCGCTGGCCAAAGATTATCCAAGCGTGCTGGCTGTGCCGCTGTTTATTCGCGACGCGGTGTATGGTGGACTGGTGCTGTATTATCCAGCACCACGCCAACTGACATCCGATCAGATCGCGCTGGCTACGGCGTTTGGTGACCAGGTGGCCCTGGCGATTGAAAATGCTCGACTGCGGGACAATGCCCAGCAGGCGGCGACCCTGGCTGAGCGTCAGCGGCTGGCACGTGAGCTGCACGATGCCGTGACGCAGACGTTGTTTTCCGCTAACCTCATTGCGGAAATCCTGCCAGACCTCCAGGCGGTTGATCCAGACGAGTTTCTGGAACGTGTGGTGGATTTGCGGCGACTTATACGGGGAGCGTTAGCCGAAATGCGTACGCTGCTGCTCGAACTGCGCCCGGTGGCGTTAGTGGAAACGCCCTTGCGCGACCTGATACGCCAGCTTGTTGAAGCGACCACTGCCCGCACCCGGCTAAAAGTGGACCTCGAATTGTGTGAAGAATCGCATATTCTGCCACCGGATGCCCAGGCCACGCTCTACCGGATTGCGCAAGAGGCCCTGCACAATGTCGTGCGCCATGCCAGAGCAGAAACGCTGATGGTTGCGTTGTCATGTCAACCGGCCTACGCTGAGTTAGTTGTCGTGGACGACGGTCAAGGCTTTGATCTACAGCAGATTTCGGGGGAACATTTTGGGTTGCACATTATGCGGGAACGGGCGTCCTCGATTGGGGCTGACCTGTGCATCGAGAGCCAACCAACTCAGGGCACGCGAGTCGCGGTAGTGTGGTCAGAGGCGGAGGAGAACCCAGCCAATGACTGACTGTATCCGGGTATTGATTGTTGACGACCACGAAATGGTGCGCACCGGTTTGGCTGCGTTCCTGAAAGTGCATCCGGACCTGGAAATGAGCGGCGAAGCGGGCAGCGGACAGGAAGCCATTGCGCTCTGTCAGCAGCGCTGTCCAGACGTGGTGTTGATGGACATGGTCATGCCAGAGATGGATGGTCCGGCGGCGATCCAGGTGATCCGGCGGGTATGTCCAGAGACGCAGATCATCGCATTGACCAGCTTCAAAGAACAAGACCTCGTCCAGCAAGCCATCGAAGCGGGGGCACTGGGTTTCCTTTATAAGAACGTCTCGTCACCTGAGTTGGCAAAAGCAATTCGCGCGGCTGCGGGCGGTCATCCCACGATGGACCCCGACGCTTTGCAGGCACTCATGCGCGCCCGCACCCACCCGAAAAAACTGGGGCATGATCTCACTGCGCGCGAACGCGAAGTACTCAGCTTGATGGTCAAGGGCCTCAACAACGTTGAAATTGCTGAGCGTCTGGTGGTGAGCCGTTCGACGGTCAAAGTGCACGTGAGTAACATTCTATCCAAACTCGGTGTCGAGAGTCGCACCGAGGCAGTCGCCGTTGCGGTTGAGCACAAACTCGTGCCATACGATTAGCTTGTTGCCGAAAAACCAGCCCCGTCAATACGCCACCTGACCGATTTCCAAATTCCGCAAGTGGCTGATTTCAGTCGCAGCGCTCCGATCTATCATCACAGTATCGCTTTTTTGCCAGCCGCCGGGCTGGCATTGTGTGTTTTTTGGGAGCATGGCAGACTGCGATGACAAGTGATGCCCAAACGAAAGAGTTTGACGAACCTCCTGGCTCTGGGTCCGCGCCCAAACAAGCGCTGCGTGCCGCGATTTGGACCGATGTGCCGGACGACCAGTGGAACGACTGGCGGTGGCAGTTGGCTCACCGACTGAATACCCTAGATCAACTCGCCCAGATCATCCACCTTACGCCTGAAGAAATTGATGGGCTGACCGCGGACGACAAATTTCGGGTGGATATTACACCCTATTTCGCCAGCCTGATCGATCCCGATGATCCCCTGTGTCCGGTGCGCCGCCAGGTGATCCCGCTGGGCCGTGAATTGCAGGCGTTTGAGGGCATGATGGAAGACAGTCTGGCTGAGGACGCGCACAGTCCCGTCCCCGGCCTGGTACACCGCTACCCGGATCGCGTCTTGATGCTGGTCACCACGCAGTGCGCGAGTTACTGTCGCTACTGCACACGCAGTCGCATTGTAGGCGATCCGGCTGCCAATTTCAGCCGTGCGGAGTTCGAGCTTCAGCTTGACTATTTGCGGCGCACACCCCAAGTCCGTGATGTGCTGCTCAGCGGGGGTGATCCACTCACGTTGGCTCCCAAACTGCTGGACTACATTTTGTCCAGTCTGCGTGCCATCCCGCATATCGAGATTATCCGGATTGGCAGCCGCGTACCGGTCTTTCTGCCGCAGCGCATCACGCCAGAGTTCGCCGATATGCTGGCCCAGTACCACCCGTTGTGGCTGAACATTCACGTCAATCACCCCAAGGAAATCACGCCAGAATTAAGCCGTGCGCTGGATTTGCTGTCCCGCGCCGGCATTCCACTCGGCAACCAGAGTGTTCTGCTGGCTGGCATCAACGACAGCGTGCATATTCAGCGTGAACTCGTCCATAAACTCGTCATGAATCGCGTGCGGCCTTACTACCTTTACCAATGCGATCTGGTCAAGGGCGCGGGGCACTTCCGTACGACAGTTGCCAAAGGCATCGAGATCATCGAAGGGTTGCGCGGCCACACCAGCGGCTATGCGATCCCGACCTATGTCATTGATGCACCGGGCGGTGGCGGCAAGATTCCGGTTATGCCACAGTATCTCATCAGTCAGGCTCCCGGCAAGGTCGTGCTGCGCAACTTTGAAGGCTATATCACCACCTACGACGAACCGCTCGATTACGATCCATATGCCATCGAACCGCTGGATCGCCAGGCAGTGCAGCGGAGCGAAACGGGCCAAACGGGTGTTTGGTCTTTGCTGCAAGGGCAGTCGGCATCCATCAAACCGGAGGGGTTCGACGAAATCCACCAGCGCGATGGTATCCAACACCGCTTGAATCTCAACGTCCAAAAGTGGCAGCGCTTCCATATGGGCGATGTGATCGATTCGGAGGTTACGCACTCAGGCAGCAACGGTAACGGGTCTCACAATAACGGAAAAACCCGTGCGCGGAATGGCGCATCAGGGCTTCGACGTTCAACGAACGGAGGACAAAGCTAATGCGCATCGCAGTTCTGGCCAATCTCAAACACAATGCCCCCACATGGGATGGTATGTCGCCAGATCAGTGGGACGATCTCGACAGCCCGAAAACTGTCGAGGCGTTGATCGCTGCGCTGGAAAGTGGGGGGCATATAGCCGCGTTTTTCGAAGCGAGTATCCTTCCGCCGCACAACCTGGTTGAGAAATTGACGGCCTTTCAACCCGATTTGTGTTTCAATATTGCGGAGAGCCACTTCGGTGACGGGCGCGAGGCGCAAATTCCGGCAGTGCTAGAAATGCTGCGCCTGCCCTACACCGGCAGCAAGGTATTGACGTTGGCGCTCGCATTGGACAAACCCATGACCAAGCGTGTTCTCTGCTATCACGGCCTGCCAACACCCGCATTTCAGGTCTTCGAGCAAGCTGACGAATCCATCGACGAAGACTTGCTGGATACCAATGGCGAACTGCATTTCCCGCTGTTCGTCAAGCCTAGCCGTGAAGGGACCAGCATGGGTATCAGCGCCGAGAGCATCGTGCATTCAGTGGCTGAACTTCGTGCCCAGGTCGCCCGGCAGCTCCATCTATATTCGCAGCCTATCCTGGTTGAGCAGTATATCGAAGGGCGCGAAATCACAATTGGCATGGTGGGAAATCTGCGCCTAACAGTCGCTCGCCGTATCAACGAGCGCACCGCGCCCAATGTGCTGCCTGATACGTTGGTGTTCTTGCCACCGTTGGAGGTCAACCTGGCAGCGTATGATGCATCAGAGGCCGGGATTTATACCAACCGTATGAAGGTTGAGATGGCCGAAGCGTTTCATTACGTGTGCCCCGCGCCACTGGAACCTGAATTGCACGACCAGCTTAATCTATTGGCGGCGGCGGTTTTTCGGGTGACGGGGTGTCGTGATGTGGCCCGCGTGGATTTCCGGCTGGATGCCGCCCATGACAATGCACCTTACATCTTGGAAGTGAATCCGCTTCCTGGCCTGAATCCTGGTTACAGCGACCTGTGTATTCAGGCGCAAACCGCAGGCTGGAGCTACGAGCGGCTTATCAACGAGATCGTGGACCTGGCTGCTGCCCGGCAAGGCGTGCCGGATGATGACCCGATGGTTTTTTCGGGAAGACACTGGGGAAAATACCTGTAGCCCTCGCTTCTCCCAACATACAGGTGATATATCAGCCATCTGACCGACTTCCAATCTCGCCAGATGGCTGAACTGTTCAGGACCCTTGTGCACTATGCTGACTACAGTGTTGGTTAACAACTCGCGTTTCAGGTTTGGGTGACCTCATGAAGAAACTGCGCATTTTGGTGGCTGATGCTCATACCTATGTTCGTCATGCGCTCCAAGTAGCCTTACCTCAAATGAACGGCGTCGCGGTCGAAGTCGTCAACGAAGTGCTCGTCATCGATGAGCTTCCGGCGCGCGTGGACAGGCTGCAACCCGATCTGTTGTTATTGGATTGGCAGTTCCCCCAATTGGCGCAGACCCACTTGATTGATGTGCAACATCGCTGCCCTCACATCAGGATCATTGCTCTAAGTATACATGCAGAGGAACGTGATGCCGCGCTGAGTGCGGGTGTTGATGCTTTCGTGAACAAAGGCGATGGTGCTGAACACCTGATCGAAGCCATTCGGAAGCTCATCGAAGGTCGTTAGCGTAAAGGGGGACATCCGATGCCGGGTGAAGCCTAGTTTGCGGCACGAGGATGGGTGGTAGAAATGCGCCATCGGCTGGCTTGCCAAACGGCCCAGCACAGAGGAGAAAAGGGCAACGGTGTGCCCGCTGCCCTTACCGGTTGTGCTGTGGAACTACTGAGCGCAGGTGATGTCAACCATCTGCCAGTCGCCGGTAGCCGTGGTTGTCATGCGAGCTTCCGCCAGCAGCACGTCGGTGGTGCTGGCCGGCCCGCTGGAATACATGCCCAGCACCTGGACCGTCACGCTGTCGCTCTGTGGCCCCTGCACCGGTTCGGCGGTGACCCACATGGGCAGGTCTTGCGCGCACAGGAACGGGTCGGCGGGACGGAGTGCTGCGCCGCGATAGATTTCCAGCAGGTCAGCGAGCAGCGCTTCGCCCATGTACTCAGCCCAGGGATAGACGCCCCAGTCTGCGAGCGGGGTGCGCTCGATGCCGCGCTGCAAGTCGTAGCTCGTGTGGAGGATGTACTCGTTATAGAGCAGTTCCACTATCGTTTCCGGTGCGACCTCGCAGACAATGTTGTCAATCAGCCACTGTTGGTCGTATACCAGCTTGACCGTCAGCAGGCGCGGGTCCGGGTTGCCAGAGAAGAATTCGCGCACCACCATGGTGGCTTCCGCCTGCCCGACCATCACTTCGTCCACTGCGAATTGAGACGGGATGTCCTGCGCGCACAGCACCGGGTCGCCGCCGCCCAGTTCTCGTTGGCTGCGGGCTTCTGCCAAGCGGGCATTCAGGTCATCGGTGAGCAGGGGGGAACGTTCCGCCTGCGCTTCCCCACCAGGCACTTGAGCCAGGTACCAGTTATAGAAGGCTTCGGCTACACCGCGCGGTGTGACGGTTTCCTGGCAGTTCACACCGGTGATCTGCCAGCCGCCATCCGACTGCTGACGCAGTGTGACCAGGAAGGGGTTCGGGTGCGGGTTCCAGCCGAAGTACGTCTCGACCAGTACCGAGGCGCTGGCGTCTTCGCCCTGCATCACCGCCGCGATCGCGAAGCTCTCGGCGACGTCCTGCGCGCAGGTCAGCGGGTCGTAGTGGAACCCGCTTTCGGCTTCACGGATCGCATCGATCTGCGCCACCAGGTCCGGGCTGACTTCCGGGCGTTCCGCGTAGCTGCCGTCGACAAGCGGGTTGCGGAATTCGCCGCTCCCCTCGTCGTAGCCGCCGTAATCGAACAGCCAGCCGTAGAAGCTGGACACCACGTCAGCGGGGTCGCCGCCTTGCGCTGTCGCCGGGGCCGCCGCCAGAGCCAGCACCGCGCCGATCAGCACCAATGAGAGAAATTTGCTAAACATCATGCACTCCTTGTGTGCAACCTGTGCGATACGCTTATGATGCGCCAGTTTCCGCGCTCGTGCGCTGCCTCAGCAGCGAGTCTCCGACCTGCCTGTTTGGGCAGGTGCACGCCCGTTCGACTGCGTAGGTGCAGCACCGGCAGGCCCTCAGTATAATGAAAAGGCAAGACAAAAATAGTTTTTCCTGAGGGAAGGACGGACGCATGTCAAACCCCATTCGCGTGCTGATTGTGGATGATCATAAAGTGGTACGGGGCGGGCTAAAGGCGTTTTTGCAGTCCTACGATGAACTGGAACTCGTCGGCGAAGCGAAAAATGGCGAGGAAGCGCTGCTCAAATGCGCGGAAGTGCAGCCGGACGTGGTCCTCATGGACGTGGTGATGCCCCACATGGACGGGCCAAC
>JAADYV010000069.1 GCA_010092855.1 Chloroflexota bacterium
GGTATCCCTGGGGGGATGACTGGGAGGAGGGGGTGTGTAATTCGCTGGAAGCCGAGCTCGGGCACACGACTACGGTCGGGCGCTACAGTCCGGCGGGGGACAGCGTGTATGGCGCGGCGGATATGGCGGGGAACGTGTGGGAGTGGTGCTTGACCAAGTGGCGGGAGAGTTATCAGGACAGCGCCGAGGACAACGATCCGGAAGAAGTCGTGGGGCGGGTGCTGCGCGGCGGCGCATTTCAGTTCCTGTGCTATTTCGTGCGGCCCTGGTATCGCATCGAAGCATATCCCAGCGTCAGGAAGCTGTACGGCTTTCGGGTGATGTGCACGCCGCTGTTGTAATGTGTCTGCCAGATTGAACCGAACATTTTGATCCGAACATCGTCCGACCGCCGCGCACCAGGGGCCGTTGATCGTGTGACTCCGGGCAATATCCACGCGGAAGTATCGAAATTTCGTAAATTCCCCCGCTTTTATCGGTTTTCCTGCGTTTTGTTAACGTGTTTCTATTACAGGTCGTTTACACTTACAACCGCTGCGGGATTCCGCAGAGCTTTTTTGATCCCAAGCCGGAGGTGAGCCAGTGCCTGCCAAAAAACAACACCCGGACGACCAGACCCCGCTGTCGGGTGAGGACCAGGTGGACGACAACAACGAAAACGTGGTCGAAACGGACGCCGAAGGAATCGGCGCAGAGGCTGCCGTTGACGATGTTTCGGATGAGGGTGAGGACGAGGTCGCGGGGGGCGACGACGCCGAACTGATAGAAGAGGAAGATGAGCCATTGACTGAAAAACTCCAGCAGGCCGAAGCCCGCGCCGAAGAATACCTCGACAGCCTGCAGCGCGAACGGGCCTCGTTCCAGAATTATAAGAAGCGCGTGGAGCGCGAGCGGATGGAATTGCAGCAGCTTGGAGCCGGGAACTTGCTGCTACGGCTGCTGCCGGTGCTCGATGACTTCCACCGCGCGATGGACGCCGTGCCCGAAGACGAGCGCGACGAGTGGTTCGAGGGCGTGGCCCTCATCCAGCGCAAACTGGAACGATTCCTGGAAGACGAGGGCGTGACCGAGATCGAGGCGTTGGGCCAGCCGTTTGATCCCAACTTCCACGAAGCGGTGGGCGTCGACGACGAAGCCGATGCCGATCCCGAAACCGTGACCGAAGTGTTGCAGCGCGGTTACCTCCACCAGGACCGCGTGCTGCGCCCGGCGATGGTGCGCGTCGCAGGCTAGCTGCAAAACACAGCAAAAACGAACCAACCGGAATTATCCGTAATCAGACAAACAACAAGAGGTGAACACATGGGTAAGATTATCGGAATTGACCTGGGGACCACGAACTCGGTTGTCGCGGTGATGGAAGGTGGCGAGCCGACCGTGATCCCTTCAGCAGAGGGCGGACGCCTGATCCCGTCGGTGGTCGCCTTCAACAAACAAGGCGAGCGCCTGGTGGGGCAGTTGGCGCGGCGGCAGGCGGTCATGAACCCGGAGAACACGATCTTCTCCGTCAAGCGTTTCATGGGCCGCAAGTTCAGCGACGCCGAAGTGCAGAAGGCGCTGGAAGTGGTGCCCTACAAGGTGAGTGCTGCGCCCAATGGTGACGTGCGCGTGCACATGGCCGACAAAGCCTTCAGCCCGCCCGAAGTATCGGCCATGATTCTGCAGAAGATTAAAGCCGACGCGGAAGCCTACCTGGGCGAAGAAGTGCCCGATGCCGTGATCACCGTGCCCGCCTACTTCAACGACAGCCAGCGCCAGGCCACCAAAGACTCCGGGCGTATCGCGGGCCTGGAAGTCAAGCGCATCATCAACGAGCCGACCGCGTCCTCGCTGGCCTATGGCATGGACAAGAAGCAGGACGAAACCCTGGCTGTGTACGACCTGGGCGGCGGCACGTTCGATATCTCGATCCTCGATGTGAGCGAGGGCCTGATCGAAGTGCGCTCCACCAACGGCGACACTTTCCTGGGCGGCGATGACTTCGACGAGCGCATCATCGAGTGGCTGGCCAGCGAATTCAAGAAAGAACAGGGCATCGACCTGCGCGCGGATCGCCAGGCGCTGCAGCGGCTCAAGGAAGCGGCGGAGAATGCCAAGAAGGAACTCTCCAGCACGATGTCGGCGGAAGTTAGCCTGCCCTTCATCACCGCCGACGCCAGCGGCCCCAAACACCTGAACATGACGCTCAGCCGCGCCAAACTCGAAAGCCTGGTCGGGGACCTGGTCGAACGCTCCATCGAGCCGTGCAAGCGCGCGCTGGATGATGCGGGCCTGAAGCCGGGTGAGGTCAACGAGGTGCTGCTGGTCGGCGGTATGACCCGTATGCCCGCCATCCAGGAAGCGGTCAAGAAGTTCTTTAGTAAAGAGCCGAACAAGACCGTCAACCCGGACGAGGTGGTGGCGCTGGGTGCTGCCATCCAGGGTGGCGTGATGGGCGGCGAGGTCAAGGAAGTGCTGCTGCTGGATGTGACGCCGCTGACGCTGTCGATTGAGACGCTGGGCGGCGTGGCAACCCCGCTGATCGAGCGCAACACCACCATCCCGACCAAGAAGAGCCAGGTCTTCAGCACTGCCTCCGACGGCCAGACCCAGGTGGAGATTCACGTCCTCCAGGGCGAGCGCCCGATGGCGACCGACAACAAGACGCTGGGCAAGTTCATCTTGGACGGCATTCCGCCTGCGCCGCGCGGCGTCCCGCAGATCGAAGTGACCTTCGACATCGACGCCAACGGCATCCTGAACGTGACCGCGCAGGACAAGGCCACCGGGCGCGAGCAGAAAATCACGATCACGGCCAGCAGCGGCCTGTCCGAAAACGAGATCGACCGCATGGTGCACGAAGCGGAACAGCACGCCGCCGAAGACGCGCGCAACCGCGAACGGATCGAGGTCCGCAACAAGGCCGACGGCGCGATTTTCACGGCGGAAAAAGCGCTGCGCGACTACAGCGAGCAGATTCCCGACGCCACGCGCCAGAACATCGAGAGCAAGGTCGAAGAGGTGCGCTCCGCCCTCGAACGCGACGACGCCGACGCTATCTCGCGCGCGACCGATGCGCTGGGCCAGGCCATCCAGGAGATCGGGGCCAGCATGTACGGCCAGGCTCCTGGCGGCATGGACCAGGGCTTTGCCGGTGAACCGGGTGCGGACTATGGCGAGCCGCCCGACGAAGATATCATCGACGGCGACTTCACCGA
>JAADYV010000426.1 GCA_010092855.1 Chloroflexota bacterium
ATTGCCGGTGGTCGAGGAGTCGTAGAACATGCCTTCCGCCGCCATCGTCGCGCTGGTGGTGTTGATGGCAAACCAGCGCAGCCCCACACGGTCATCGGTGGTCCAGTTGGCCACGCCCGCGCTGTTGGTGCCGGTGTTAACCACGCCCCAGATTTGGCCGTCGCGGATGTGCAGCGCATACAGGCGGGTGCCCACTGACTCCAGGCCCAGCGGGGTCGGTGTGCCTGCGCCAGGAATATTGGCCGGAAAGCTGATCCGGCTGGCAAACGGCACATCCCGGCACACAATCGACGGGGTGCCGCTGGCAGGGCCGTTCACGCGGCAGACGGCCATGTGGGTCAGGAGGTTGGACCCCATCGCGTTGCCCACCACGTAACCCACCGTCGCGTTGGGGTCATAGCTATCGGCACCGTGCGGCGTGAAGTCAATCGGGGGATTGAAGAAGCCATAGATCGCGCCCGTGACCGGGCTGAGATTGGCAGGCGTGGCCGGGTTCAGCAGGTCGCTTTTGCGCAGCACCCAAAATGGCGAGATGCCATACGGCGGATTGTCGCAGGAGAACATGTTCACGCCGATGTAGACCGCGTTGGCGTCAACGCCCAGCGTGGGATGGTCGGCAAAGCAGGTGTTGCCCACAAATGGGTTGGCGATGTTGCCGGGCGTTGCTTCGGGGACGAAATAGAAGTATTGCCAGACAGTGGCTGCCGTGATCACCGGGCCATCGCTGACGGCGACCGCGATCCGGTTGGGATCGGTGTAGGCCACCTCCATCATCGACAGTATCCAGCGGTCCGTCAGGCGATCATACCGGACGCGCGGGTCGGCCCAAAACCGTGTATTGACGGTCGTCAGCGGAGACCAGAACACAAACGTGCTGACATCCAATGCCCCGACCGCACCGGTAGTTTTGTCGTGCACGCGGATGCGCCCGTTGAGGTGTGTCAAGAACTGGGTCGGCCCCACCACGCCCATCGTATCCGGGGGAATGAACGCGGAGTCGTCACGGGTAGCGCTGATGAACTCCAGCCCCTCGGTCTGGGGCGCGCCAACAAGCGACGGGGGCGGCACAGCAGCCGCTTCGGTGATCGCCGGGGCAGTGGTTGTCACCGGCTGCGTGACCAGTGGTGCAACACGCGCTTCCGGTACCACGTCCACTTCGCGCTGCTGGGTCATGATCTCGGCGGTGGTGCGGCGAATGGGTGCCGAGCCGTCCGCATCGGGGCCTTGCGCGTGGGCAGGTTGGGCTGCTGGCAGCGTGGCCGACGGATGGGGCAGCGCCGCCATTGCCATCATGCCCACAAGCAGCACAACAAACAGTTTTTTGCAGGTGCTCATTCAGTTTTCCCTTAGGTGAAAGAAAAGCAGTTGTTGGTTATGGTTCTTAGTTTCCGGTCATTGGTGAAGCCCGGCTGGTAGCGCGTCTTTTTTGACTGACAGCCCATCACTAACGACCACCGATCCCCAGCCACGCCCATACCTGCCGCAGCACATCCAGCAGCCGGGCGCGGACAGGCGGCAGCACGACAGGCGCGTCAGCCGGTGCAGCCGGTGGCGCAGGCGCACCTAACCCCGGACCGGGCGTATGCTCGACCGGCAGCGGCGCGACCATTGGCGAGGGCGGCGGAGCCTGGGCCTGCCGGGTCATGATGTCGGCGGTGGTGATCTGGATCGGTTGGCTGCCATCGGGCGTCGGGGTCGGGTTGAGCCGGGCGTGGACGCCGGATGGCAGCCCGGCACTGAGGACGAGCACACTCCCCACGCACAGCATCAACAGCACCAGGACCAGACGGACTGCTCGTTGTAGTGTCACACGTTCGACACGTCGGAAGCGCGCCATGCTGGACTTTCTCCTCCCAAACCGAACAGCACCAGTATAGCCCTTCAATATCGCCCGGCGCGAATTTAGCCGCTGGGTGCAGCGGCGGGCCGCAGCAATCACGCCACCGCCGGATACACATACTCGGCCAGATGACCCAGGCTCAAATCCCCTGACAGCCTCATGCCTCATGCTCCATCTTCGTTTACCGTGAAGTTTACGGTCTCTATGTTTGCAGATTCACCCCTCCCCCTGGCCCCCTCTCCGCAAACGGGGCGGGGAAATCGAAGTGAGATTCAAGTCCCTCTCCGCGTGCGGGGGTCGTAGCGAAGCTACGCGGGATTCCAGGGAGGGGTAACCCAAAAAGTGCAAAGGTAGAGTACAGTGAATGCAGACACATTCAAACGTACATCCAACAAGTGAGGAGCAGTTGAGACCCCATGTATGATATGCAAAACAAAGTCGCAATCGTCACCGGCGGCAGTCTGGGTATTGGCCAGGCGACGGCGCTGGCCTTCGCGCGCGAAGGTGCCGCAGTGGTTGTAGCGGATGTCGACCAGGAAAATGGCCAGAATACCGTCGAGCAGATTACCGGCGACGGCGGCCAGGCGCATTTTGTGCGTGTCGATGTCTCTAAAGCGGACCAGGTGCAGCAAATGGTGCGCGAGACGGTCGACGTCTTCGGGCGGCTGGATTATGCCTGCAACAACGCGGGCATTGGCGGCAAAACGGCCCCGATTGGTGAATATCCGGAGGAAGACTGGCAGCGTGTGATCAACATCAACCTGACCGGCGTCTGGCTGGGGACCAAGTATGAAATCCAGCAGATGCTGCACAACGGCGGCGGCGCGATTGTCAACATGGCATCGATTCTGGGTGAGGTGGGGATTGCAAATTCAAGCGCCTACGTGGCCGCCAAACACGGCGTCATTGGCCTGACCCGCGCGGCGGCATTGGAATACTCAGATCAAGGCATCCGCATCAATGCGGTGTGTCCCGCCTTTATCATCACGCCAATGCTCGAAGCAGCGGGCATTCTGAACAACCCAGACCTGCGCACCGAGATCACCAACCGGCACCCCATTGGCCGCCTGGGGCAGCCGGACGAAGTCGCCGAGACGGTGCTGTGGTTGTGTTCGGATGCAGCCTCGTTTGTCACCGGCCACGCCATGCTGGTCGATGGTGCCTACACCGTCCAGTAGCCGTCTCCAGTAGCCGTCTCCAGTAGCCG
>JAADYV010000006.1 GCA_010092855.1 Chloroflexota bacterium
CGAGCGGGATCGATCATGGCGCTCAACCCAACCAGCGTCAGGCCCGTTTCGATAGTATCTGGTGAAATGTCGTCCGGTAGCGTGTCAAAATGGCGCTGAGCAACAGCCAGCACGCGCAATGCGTCGTCCGCCATGTCGCTGTTGGTGCGTTTCAGTTCTACTTTGCCTTCTGGGGTCAATGGTGTTTCAGCACCATCCACCAGGACGTTATCACAGAATTCGAGTACAATTTCCGGTGCACCCTTGATAAACGCAATGTAACCCTGTCCGTCCGGGTTTTGGTGAATAGTGCTCATGCGCTTGCGCGTCGAGTCGAAGGGGATTTCGTTGACACGCGGGTAACGGGCTTCGACTTCGCCGCGCCACAGGTTGGCTTTGGCCGCCGCTACCACCAGCGCGCCTTCGGTGGGATCGCCAATCATGCGGTGGCCATTCTGCGTACCCTCCGGGTTTTCCAACCGGGCATCACTGGCCAGTAAGCCGCCCAGCAGCAATTGGTGCATTGCGGGGAATTGGTCCGGGTCTGCGGTTTCGCCGTTTTTGAAGAACTGGCCTTCTGGAATATAACCATGCCCGGTCACGTCCAGAGTAATGCCAGCCGCGTGCAGTTTGACGGTGGTCATCTCGTTTTGCGTTAGCGTACCGGTCTTGTCGGAGCAAATGGCCGATGCGCTGCCCAGGGTTTCGACGGCAGGCAGGCGGCGTATCAGCGCGTTGCGTCGGATCATCTCGCGCATCCCGATTGCCAGGTTGATCGTCACAATGGCGGGGAGGCCTTCTGGAACAGCCGCAATCGCCAGAGCAACCGCCGTGAGCAGCGAGTCTTCCAGCGCCTGGAGGAACTCGCCATCGTCCGAAAACATCTCGCGCCCAAAGATGACGACACCCACCAGCAGGCAGATGATCAACGCGCCAATGCTTAGCACGCGGCCTAACTGGTCCAGGCGCTGCTGGAGTGGCGTGGCTTCTTCTTCAGTGGACTGGATCATGTCCGCAATTTTGCCGATTTCGGTCTGCATCCCCGTGCTGACCACCACTGCGCGCCCGCGTCCATAGGTGATGGTGGTGCTCATGTACGCCATGTTCTTCCGGTCGCCGATGATGGCGTCAGAAGTCACATCAGCCTCGTCTCGCTTATCAACAGGCACCGATTCGCCGGTCAGCGAGGCTTCATCCACCTTCAGGTTAATCGCTTCGACCAGGCGCACATCTGCCGGCACATAGTTACCCGCATCGAGGACCACGATATCGCCAGGAACGACATGCGAACCGGGGATTGTCTGCTGAATGCCATTACGGATAACAACTGCATCGGGTGCCGAGAGTTTGCGCAGCGCGGCCAGTGCTTCTTCGGCGCGGCCTTCCTGGACGACACCCAGAATGGCGTTTAGGGCTACAATCGCCGCAATCGCTGCTGCTTCTGCCCAGTCACCTAGTGCGGCAGACAGAATCGCGGCGAAGATCAAAATATATATGACAAAACTCTGGAACTGGGCCAGCAGCCGTTGCCAGAACGTGGGGCGTGGCTGCTCGCGCAGTGCGTTCGCCCCGTATTGGTCCAGGCGTTTTTGGGCTTCAACTTCGTGTAAGCCTTTGTCTGCATCGGTGCCCAGCACTTGTAATACATTATCCAGTGAACTGGAATGCCAGGAGGTGGTGGAGGTTGCCATCGTAAAAAGTCGAACTCCTCGTTTAAGTGACCGTCAATAGAAATAGAGGTCAAAAGGTTTCACACTATGTTTATAGCGTCTGGCATCAGGGTCGCCATCTTTCATTTTTGTATAGTAACACAGCCTGCCGCAGAGCACCGCTTATTTACCTAAATATTGGGGGGCGTGCTATACTCCGAACATCTGTTTGTGCTGTTTGATACCGGATTTTTCAGATGCTGCGTTCGTTATTCATCGAAGGTCCCGCTGGGGTTGGTAAAACAACCTATGCTATTGAGTATATCCGTGATCTGCTCGCTCAGGGTGTACGTCCAGAGCAAATGCTGGTGCTGGTGCCGCAGCGTACCCTGGGTCAACCATACCACGCAGCGTTTTCAGATGCTGCCTGGCCCGGCGGCGCTACCATCGACGTAGTAACGCTCGGCGGTTTGGCGCGGCGCGGCCTGGAAACATATTGGCCGGCTATCGCTGGCAAAGCCGATTTCGCCCAGCCTGATCTTGAGCCGCAGTTTCTGACCATTGAAACCGCACAATACTATATGGCCGGATTGGTAAACGCGGCGGTCAAGACTGGCGTGTTCGACAGTGTAAGCCTGACGCCCAACCGCATCATGAACCAGGCCCTGGACAATCTCTCCAAAGCGGCTGTAAACCAGCTTGAGCTGGATGAGATCGAGTATCGCCTGATAGCAGCCTGGGGTAACCGACACTCCAACCGCCCGCCAGTCTACCGCGCTGCAATCGACCTGGCCCGGCAGTTTCGCGCCCACTGCGTACAATACAGCCTGCTCGATTTTTCGCTGCAAACTGACCTTTTTATGCAGTTTTTGCTCCAGGAGCGGCGCTACCGCTCACACTTCAGGAAAACCTACCGCCACCTGGTCGCCGACAACCTGGACGAGAGCTACCCAATTGTGGCGGACTTCATCACCTGGGCCTGGGATGACCTGGATACTGCGCTGCTGCTATTCGACACCGATGGTGGTTACCGCGTTTTTCTGGGTGCGGACCCTACCGAAATGCGCACCCTGGCTGACCGCTGTGACGAGGTCGAAAGACGGGAGGAGTCGGTGGCTGTGCCTCCGTCGCTGGTCGCGCTGGCCAACGAGTTGCACATGACCCTCGACCGCGAGCAGCGGGGTTCGCTGGCTGTCCCCGCTAATCCCCGCGATGCGTTTGAATACGCCTCACACAAATTCTACCCGCAGATGATCAATTGGGTGGTAGACGGCATCGCGGAATTGGTGGATAGTGGCGTGTCGCCGCGCGAGATCGTGGTGCTGGCTCCGTTCCTGGGGGATTCGCTGCGGTTTGTGCTGATGGCGCAACTCAAAGAGCGTGGCATTGCGGTAGTATCGCACCGCCCATCACGCGCTGTGAGGGATGAACCGGCTGCTCGTGCCGTGCTGGTGCTTATGGCGCTGGCGCATCCCGACTGGGGTTTCCGCCCGCCGGTGACGGATGTAGCCGACGCTTTGCAGCAGGTCATCACCGATCTTGACCCGGTACGCGCCTGGCTGTTGGCCCAGATCGTTTATCATCCCGGACGCGACGAGCTGGGTACCTTCGACGCCATCCAGCCAACGGCCCAGGAGCGCATCACCTTCCGCGCTGGGGACAAGTACGAGCGGTTACGCGGCTGGCTGGTCGATTACGCGCAAGAAGCGGGCAGCATCCCGCCTGATCACTTTATCAGCCGTTTGTTCGGGGAAGTGCTCTCCCAGCCGGGTTTTGGTTTCCATACGAACCTGGACTCCGGGCGCGTGGTGGCGGAATTGGTCGAATCGGCGCGGAAATTCCGCCAGACCCTATATCCCGACGGCGTCGAGGACTGGTATCCCGTGCTGCAAGACTATTTTTCGCTGGTCCAGGAAGGGGTACTGGCTGCGCTGTACGTGTCAAGCTGGCGTGACGAAGACGCGAACGCCGTGTTCCTCGCTCCCGCGCATACCTTCCTGATGCGCAACCGCTGGGTGGATTACCAGTTCTGGCTGGACGGGGGCAGCAACTACTGGTGGGAGCGCCTGGAACAGCCGCTGACACACCCCTACGTCGTCAATCGCAACTATCCGCGCAGCCAGGTGTGGACCGACGAGTTGGAATATACCAACCGTCGCGCAGCCATGTGTCGCCTGGTGGTGGGCCTGACGCGCCGCTGCCGACAGAAAGTCTATTTCGCCATCTCCAACCTGGGCGAGCAGGGTTTTGAGCAGCGCGGGCCGCTGCTGCAAGTCATTCAAGATATTGTCCAGCGTTACACCGAACGGGAGGTCGAAGCATGACCGCTAGCTTCCGGCCTGAGCAGGAAGAAATTGTATTCGGCTATACCCAGGGGCGTGCCGGAGTCGCAGCCGTGCCCGGCAGCGGCAAGACCTTTACGCTGGCGCATCTGGCTGCCCGTCTGATCGCGGATCGCCACCTCGAACCAGAGCAGGAAGTGCTGGTCGTCACCTTCACCAACACTGCTGTCAACAGCTTCCAGGCGCGTATTGCCAATATTTTGCAGGATGCCTATGACCTGCTGCCGTTTGTGGGCTACCGGGTGCGCACGTTGCACGGGCTGGCCCACGATATCGTGCGCGAACGTCCGGCACTGGTTGGCCTGTCGGATGATTTCACGATCCTCGACGAACGCACCGCGCTCGAAATCCAACGCGACACCGTAGCCCAGAATCTGAACGAATGGTGGGATCGCCTGAGCAGCTACGCCGATCCCGAACTGGATTCGCGCCGCGCTCGCTACCGTTTCGAACGCGACCTGCCCGGCCTGGTGACCCAGTTCATCAAGCGTGCCAAAGACATGCAGCAGGACCCGGCTGCGCTGCTGGCTACGCTGCAATCCGCAGACGAACGCTTTGACCTGGTCCGCTTTGCCATCGGCGTCTACAGCGACTACCAGCGCAGCCTGGCCTATCGCGGCGCGGTTGATTTTGACGACCTGGTGTGGTTAGCGCTCAAAGCCCTGACGCTGGACCCCGGCTATCTGGAGCGCCTGCAAGACCGCTGGCCCTACATCCTCGAAGACGAAGCCCAGGACTCCAGCCGCCTGCAAGAAGAAATGCTCCACCGCCTGAGCGACAACCGGAACTGGGTGCGCGTTGGCGATCCTAACCAGGCGATCAACACCACCTTCACCACCGCCGACCCCCGCTTCCTGCTTGAATTTTTAGAGGGGCGCGGGGTGGTCGAGCGTCCGCTGTCGGTTTCGGGTCGGTCTGCGCCGCCAATTGTCGAACTGGCCAATGAACTGGTGCGCTGGGCGGTGGGCGACCATCCCGCCGTTGACCTGCGCGATGCGTTTAATCTGCGCGAAGATGAACGACGCGGGGTGCTGCGCGGCATTATCCAGTTGACCGGCGAGGATGATCCCCAACCCAATCCCCCGGCGGGCCACATTCACATCGAATACCATCCCACCCAGCGCATCACGCCCGACAAGGAACTGGAGATGATCGTGGTCGGGGAGGAGTACTCG
>JAADYV010000427.1 GCA_010092855.1 Chloroflexota bacterium
AAGCTGAGCGTGAAATAGGAGGCGTCTGCCCCACACGCGACACCCCCGACGGACGGCACAGCGGGAAACTGCACGGCGGGCGGCACAGCGGGAAACTGCCCGGTGGGCGGCAAAACAAACATACCCTCGGTGAGTCTGAGTGTGTACGAACCGGAAAGATTGTTCATGTCGCGCACAACAATCGTATACTGGCCATTGGATGGCAGATTCGAAATGCTGAGATTGACGGCACCCTGTGAATCAATGCTGCCATCCATGATAGAGCTGGCCAGTATCGAGCTATTTGGCCCGTACACCGCGTAGGCCGGGACCAGAACATCGCTGGACACCGTGATATGCACCGTATCACCTGCTGATCCGGTGAAAAACCAGCTATCGCCTTCGGCGCTGGAAATCGTGCCTTGCACGGTTTCGCCATAGGTAATTTCTCCGGGATCGCCCTGGGCCATGACCCGCGCGGGCGTGGGCGCAGCCGGGAAAACGCTAAACACGAGTACCAGTGAAATCGCTACTAATACAATCCGACGCAACATGATCATTTCTCCTAGTGTGGCTTCATAGTCGGTGATGACCTGCAAGTCCTTGTAGTATAGGTGGCGGTGCAATTGTGGCAAATGCGGCGCACGGTAGTTGGCTAGCATCGGCATTGGCTTCACCGCTTTTCCGCCGTTTGCCCACCGCCGGACGTGCCGGGCGCTCCCTGGCGCGATTCACCCTCCCCACATCAGCCCAGACAGCGGTATACTTGGCGCTTATGTGTTAAAAACGGCTGTGTGCCACAACGAGTACATCCCACCTGGGATCAAACGGTGAGGACAAGAGTTTATGTATCGTGCGAAACGTGTGTGTGGACTGCTGGCGCTGGTGCTGGCGCTGACGATAACGACAGCGGAGAACCTGTGGGACCTGCCGCCGGGCGCGACTCCTGCTGCGGCGCAGGGCGGTGACGATGCCTGCCAGCAGGTCTATTTTGATGGCGTGGCGGAGCTGATGGCGCAGTGTGCGGACCTCCCGAACGGCAACCTGTGCTGGGCGTCCGGCGATGACGTGGTGATCGATACCGTCTCCTCCGGGCAGTTGGTCAGCGGGCCGGGGACGCGCGTGCCGTTCGGCGTGGTGACCAGCGTCACCATCCCCGACAACAGTCCGGACGAGTGGAAACTGGTGCGCATTCACCTGGTCGACCCCGTGAACTACAATAATTTCACGACCCTACTGGCGCTTGGTCCGCTGAATTTGGAGGTGGTCGAGGACGATATGCCGCCAGGGTCATCGTTCACCTTGCAGACCGGGGCCGAACCGCCCTGTCCGGCGCTGCCACACCCGGGGCTGCTGGTCCAATCGCCAGCGCAGAACCTGGCGCTGCTGCGCGTCAACGGCATCGATATGGTCATCAACGGCACGGCGGTGCTGCATTCGCCGGACGGCGTGGGCGTGACCGTCAGCGCCATCTCGCGCGAGACGATCCTGGGCGCGACGGGCACGGTAGTCTTCGCGGGTTACCGCGTCACGGTGGCGGAACCGGGCGCTGCGCCGGTGGTCGAACCCTACGATCCGGCGGCGGTTGCTTACCTGCCGACCAACACCCTGCCGCGCGTGGAAGTGGTGCCGGTGCCGGGCAACGCCACCGTCATCGAGGAAATCAACCTGTTTTTGCGCCCACAGGCGGAAGCCTACACCAACACTATGATCGCCGCCGGGCTACCGGTGAGCGTCCTGGGCCAGAGCACCTCGCGCGAGTGGCTGTACGTGCGCGCCTACGATGGCACGCAGGGCTGGATGCCGCGCGGCTACCTGAACGTCCAGGTGTCGGTTGAGCCGCCAATGTACGACGAAGCGCCCCGCCCGCTGACACGCCCGTTTGGACCCGTGCAGTCCAGCGGCGTGACGACCACCGAATACAACCGGCTGCGGTCCGGGCCGGGCCTGACCTTCGAGGAAGTGGGGCACCTGGCGCTGCACGTCCCGGTGGATGTGTATGCGCGCAGTCCCGACAACGAGTGGCTGCTGGTCGAGACAGACGAGGGCGTGCGCGCCTGGCTGTATATCGACCTGTACGGTCCGACGACCGATTTTGACCTGGCCAACATGCCCTATTCGCCCGACTTTCTGCCGGAGGATTGAGCGCGGGGGGATCGAAAATGGCGAGATCGGGCGTTCCGCTGCCGTTTTCCGCCGCGAAGACCCGCGCCGCCGCCGTCCGCCGGGGCTTTTCGGACGTGGGCATTATCCCCGCCGCGCCTTCCCCGCACCTGGACGCTTATTTACGCTGGGTCGACTCCGGGATGCACGGCGCGATGGGCTATCTCGCGCGCCCGGACCGGTTGGCGCGCCGCCGGGACCTGAACGTGATTTTGCCGGGGGTGCGCTCGCTGGTGATCGTGGCGCTGGATTACGGCACGGACGTGGTTCCGGCGGAGGTGCTGCGCGATCCCCGGCGGGGGCGCTTCTCGAATTATGCCTGGGGCGCGGACTACCATGACGTGCTGACGCCGCGCCTGGACCAACTCGCCGACTGGCTGCGCGCGGAATCCGGCCAGGACGTGGCCAGCCGGGTCTACGTCGATACCGGCGCGATCATCGAGCGCAGCCACGCACACACCGCCGGGCTGGGCTTCCTCGGCAAGAACACCATGCTGATCCATCCCCGGCGCGGCTCATACCTGTTCCTGGGCGAAATCCTGACTACGCTGCCGTTTGACGCCTACGACACGCCGGGTCGCACATCCATGTGCGGCACGTGCACGCGGTGTTTGCACGCCTGCCCGACCGATGCCTTCCCGGAACCGTATGTGCTCGATGCGCGGCGCTGCATCAGCTACCTGACCATCGAACTGAAGGGGCCGATCCCGAAGGACCTGCGTCCCCTCATGGGCAACTGGGTCTACGGCTGCGACGTGTGCCAGGCGGTGTGTCCCTTCACGCGCAAATTTACGCTGCCGACTGAAGCACGCGCCTTCTGGCCGGGAGACGTGGAGCGCGCCGCGCCGCCGTTGAGCGACCTGCTGCAATTGGACGACGACACGTTCCGCGCGCGGTATGCGGGGTCGGCGGTGTGGCGCATCAAGCGCGAGCGGCTGGTGCGCAATGCGTGCGTGGCAGCGGGCAACAGCGGTTTACCCGAATTCGCGCCGCTGCTCGATCACCTGGCGCGCCACGACTCGTCCGGCCTGGTGCGCGAACACGCCGCCTGGGCGCTGCGGCAGGTGGGATAGGTGCGGGTTTCGTGAACCGATTGTGTCCTGCTGTGTACATCAGGCTGTTTGCGTGAGATTTAGACCCGCAGCGCGCCCCGGAACCCCCTGGCGGCATAGAACGACGGTGCGCTGTTGTGATACACGAAGATCGTGTCGTAGCGGCGATCCGCAAAGAGGGCCCCGCCGCGTTCTCGAATATCAGCCGGGGTTTGGATCCAGCTTGAGGTCGTGGTATCAAATGCGCCGAGTTTTTGCAGCGCGCGATACTGTGCTTCATTCAACAACTCGACTCCCATCGCGGCGGCGATATCAACCGCGTTCCCGGCGGGGTGAACCCCTTTTTTCTCTCGCTCGTCCTGTGCGTCGCCATCGTAACAGATGCTTCGGCGACCTGTGGGGCTTTGCGCTGCACAATCATAAAAGACAAATTCACCCGACTCTTGATCAAAACCAACCACATCCGGTTCACCGCCGGTACTTTCCATGGCATGGAGCGACGACAGTTTCTCAGGATGCGCTTCTAGCCTGGCGTGTACCGCCGCCCATTCAAGACCCTGATGGCGGTCCATGTTTTGCTCAAAACGGGTTTCTAATGTGCTGAGCAGTTCTTCGCCTTGCGCTGGCGAAAATTCCAGCTTAACCGCAACCTTTGGAATCGGCTTACCACTGCCTTTTTTGACCATGCGTTCCTCCTTGTTCGCTGGCTAGCTGGTCGAAAACAGAACGTATGTTCTAAAGCAGAATATACAACAAATCGTGTTTTCCGCCAAATTGTCGCCGCGATTGATTTTCAGCTAAAGGTCCAGGTCCTATTCCTCCCCCGGTGACACTGGCGCGTCGACCCCGCTGCGCAAGACGGGTTGGTTGAACATCTCGCGCTGTCGCTCGACGATCTTCTGGGCGACGGGATTGGGTTTGTGGCGGCCTTGCGCAGTCTGGGTGTGGGTGTGTTGCGCCTTGAGGTTGCTGTATTGCAGCACGTTGTCAACGGCGGCGTAGAGCCACACCCCGCACAGCGCAAACCCGATCAGTTCCATCGCCGTCAGGTTGAGGATGTCGATGGCCAGCAGGTACACGCCGGCCAGAATGCCGCCAAAGGTGACGACTGTCAGCGTGATGAAGCGCCACCCGAAAACGACCCCGCTCAACCGGATGGTCACGAATACCATGCCGCCCAACCAGTAAATCAGCGCGGCGACGGCTGCGCCCCCGGTGTGCAGCGTCAGCGTCAGCACGTAGTCCACGCGCGAGCCATAGGTCACCAGCGGGACAATGCCCACGCTGAGCAGACCCGCCGCCGCCAGGAAATAGAAAAAGCGCATCCCGGCGAAGAAACTGACCGGCTGATCGTTGCGGCGCGTCAACCGGCGTGCCAGCCACTGGAACACGCCCCATTTCAGCGGCCACTCGCTGGAATTCAGCGCGTCGCGCAGAAAGTCCGCCACATCCCACCACAGCACCAGGAACACGATAAACAGCCCCGCGAATACATACGTAAACAGCACGTCCGTGCCCGGCTCCTCGCCCAGCGTGCTGATGGCCGTCTGCCACCAGAATTGCATCCCCTCCTCGCGCAGCACCTGGCCTGCGATGGCAAAGCCCGCCGTCATGCCCACCACAAACACCAGCATCCCCAGCGTAAGCAGGTGGCGCGTGGAAAGTGCGCTGATCAGGTAGCTCACTAGAAATCCGACCAGGCCCACGAACAGCGCCGTGAACAGAATCGCGCCGTTGGGCCGCATGGCCAGCGCCTCGAACATGTCCGCCATCAGCAGCCACATCGCGGAAAGCGTCATGTAAGCCAGGATGCAGGTGGGGACCATCATCAGCACCGCGGAAAGGAGGTGTTTGAGCGTGCGCTTCATCTCCAGCAGCTCGATATGCTGCGCGCGCTTCAGCCGGGCCTCATAGCCTTCGTCGGTCAGCCCGCGGTAGACGATGAGGCTGACGATGCCAGCGACGATCACCGACACCAGGCGCGCCAGTCCCGCGATGTCGCGCGTTTCGTTGACCCGCACGAAGTCTTCGAGATAGCGTATGAACGACTCGCGGCGCGCGCGGAAGTGTTCCGCCAGGGACTCGTCCTCCAGGTCGGCGGGCGGTTCATCCGGGGCCGGATCATCGGGCACGACCTCTACCGCGCACTGGCACGGCGACTCCCCCTCAACACAGTACGTCGTCACACGGCCATAGTCGGGGTCCCATTCTTTGAAACCCGCGTAGAGTGGCACGCATTCGACGTCGGAAAAGGCATAGGCCGCCATTCCCCAGCCGATGAGCGCGGTGACCAGCGCAGCGAGCAAGGCCACGAATAACCGGGCGCGGGAAAAGGCACGCAGCCGCAGCAGGATATCGAGTTCGGATAGGGGCGGGATGGGTTCCTGCGCAGATGACTCTGGTGGAGATGATTCGGGCGTCGTCGGGTCGGGTGCGGTCGGTGTTGATGCCATGTGGTTTTCCCCCAGGCGGTTACGGTTTTTGCCAGCGGACATATCGGGTAGCGGGCGTGGTTGGTCGACAAACGGGTAACCTGCACCGTAAGAATAGCATTGTTTACGCTGGTGGGAAAGCCGGGGCGCAGTGGGGCGGGGGAGACCCGCCGGGCGGGCAAACGGTGGGCACCGCAAGCGTCGATTTGCGGTCAGGTGCCCCTGCCGACTGAGTGCTTGCTGAACGCTGATCTGCTGACCGGCTGATGGCTAAACGCTGACCGCTCCCAGCGTGACCCGGCAGGCGACCTGCATCAGCGGCTGAAGCTCGCCGCCAACCAGCACCCCGCCGCGATCCCGGTCTTCGGGCGAATACAGTCCAGGGACCAGCCGCGCAAATGCCGCCGCAATCCCGTCCGCGATAGCTTGCGCGCGCGTGTGTTGCGTGGTAATGACCCACTGGTCCTCGTCCAGACACCCGATGAAACCTTCGTCGTCATCGTGCGCCACCGCCGTTTCCAGCAGCAGGTCGGCCACCTGGCGGCAGACACGGGCGTGGGCCGCGCTGCCATACACGACCTGGTAGGGGATGGCGTGCGCCAGCGACACCTCGATGATGGCCTGCCGGGGATCGGTGCGCGCGTGCGCGATGCGGTCCCGCGCGGTGAAGGCCGCTGGCAGCCCGGTGCGCAGGTCGGTCAGGCGTTCGCGGGATGTGCGCGCGATGCCGTTTTGCACGCGCAGCAGCAGCTCGCGCAAATTGAACGGCTTGGCGATGAAGTCACTCGCGCCCAGGTCCAACGCGGCCAGCCGTTCATCGCGGCGGTTATAGCGTGTCAGGAAAATGACGGGGATATGGGCCGTGCGAGGTCGCCAACGCAGCTTGACCGTCAGCGCGAACCCGTCCGCGTCCGGCAGCGTGATGTCCATCAGGATCAGGTGGGGGACCATCCGCGCGGCCAGGTCCAGCCCGTGCGCGCCGTCGAGCGCGTGGAAAAAGTCGTAGCCCACCTCGCTGAAGAACAGGCGCAGCATCTCGCCGATCTCCGGGTCGTCCTCGACCAGCAGCAGGCGTTGGCGTGGTAGCATGGCGTTTCCCCTCACAGCCCCGTCTCGCGGCCACCTATCCCCTATATCAAACAGGGCAATAGCAAGCAGGGGCGTCTTGTCGATCCGCGCGCCCCTGCTTCTATTGTAGCGCTAACACCGGGGTTGTACACCCCCTATCGTTAGAATTGCCCGCCGGTGGTTGCCCTAGACCTGGTCCAGGGCGTAGTCCACGGCGTCGTCCACGCTGCCGAAGAGTTTGATGTTCAGGTGCCCGAAGGCATCGCTCTTGAGCCCTTCGACAGCAACCTTGATCACTTGCTCGTCGGTTACCCACAGGATGTCGCGCAGTTTAGGATGGTGCCACGAAGCCCCCTCGCCACGCGCCCCCAGCGCCGCCCCCTGCATGATGTCATCGAACGAGACCGTTAGTCGGCTCAAGTCCAGGACGTAGAACACCGGCTCGTCCAGCGTATCCAGGATGCGCACCAGGTCCACGCGCGAGGTGGGCATGTCGCGCTGCACGTCATAGTCTTTCTGGACGGTCAGTACGATAACGGGTTGGTCGATGAGTTTTTCGATGGTATACGGTTTCAATGCCTTGCTCTCCACAAATACGGCTGGCTAGTATACAGCGCTATATACACACGCCTTTCAGCATAACCCCTGAAGAATATAAAAACCATAAAAATTGCATATAAATTCCGCACAGAATTAATGCAAAAGGCCGGATCACGTTGATCCGGCCCAGCAGCCCAATGACACCGCCCGATTTCACACAGCAAGTTTTCCGCTGATTACCAACTGACGTGAATGACGGTCGTATCACCGCCGTTGTCGCGGCGCGGTATATCTGGGTCGTACTCGACAACAAAGGCCGTTCCCTCCGGCAGATAGCGCCGTGCCCAGCCATAGATGCAGCCATACCAGAAGTCATCGGGATAGGGCGAGACAATTTCAATCGCGAAGTGGGTCGGTTCCACGCCATTGGTTGTCACGTATCCCACATCGCCCTGGTGCTGAAGCTGGTAAACCTGGCCAATGATCGGGAAGAATTCTTCAGCCGAAAGTGCGGCCAGGTCAGCGGGCAGCACCGCTTTCTGAGCGATTTCCATACCAATACTCACCAGATTGAACATGGCTTCACTGCCAGTGGTAATCGCCTCGAACAACCCGACGACATCCTGGACCCGGTACCAGGCTTCGGGGTCGAGGGTGGCAAACCCAAATCGTTCCAACAGGGGACGCATTTTCTCTGCTTGTTGGTTCTCCGGGAAAATGAACAATACCTGTCCGATAACTTTCGCTTCCGGGTCGAACTGGTAAACCTGCGACATCGTAGCCTCCTGCTCAATGTGAAGATAAGTATGCGCTAGCTCCCCAGAAATAACGCTCTGTTAATCCTCATAGTAGCACACCGAAATTTAAATCAAATTAAAAAGGACCGGATCGCGATGACCCGGTCCTGCCCGCTTGAGTTGGTGGGGTGGAGGTGACGGCTGAACTGGTTACTGCGCCGTCATGCGCCAGGTGCCGCCCAGGCAGTCACCGTTGATGTCCTGCTCGAAGAACGAGATACTCTCGCCGCCAAGCGTGGTGATGCGGTGTTCGCCGGGGCCGGGCACGTAGGTGCCCTCGTCCATGTACCCGCCCGCGATATAGGTGTAGCTGCTGTCGAGTTCGAATTCCGGCGTGATGGCCCAGCCCAACTCGTCCATCAGGCCTTCGCGCTCGCGCCACAGCTTGCCGAAGCCGCGCCGGGGCTGGACCAGCTCGGCATCCGATTCGGGCGGCACCAGGCTGGGATCGGTTTCCGCTTCGCCTTCCTGGAAGGTGTCGTTATAGCAGAACCACTCGCCGCCGGTGGGATCATCTTCCGCGTTGACCATCACCCAAATCTGGCGCGTGTGCCGAATCCAGAACATACGCCCGTTCTGGAACACTTGCTCGGCGACCTGGATCGTGGCGGCAGTGTTGGTCGGGAAGCCCTCCGGACGTGGGGTGGACGTGAAACGCGGTGTGACGGACGGTTGGACGGTGGGCGTGGGCGGCGCAACGGTGGGGGTGGCGGTTACGTAGGGGCGCGGCGTCCCGCCGATGGCCCACACGCGCACTGTGTTGTCGTTGCTGGCTGTCGCCAGTGAATCCCCAAACGGGCTGAAAGCCACGCTGTTGAGGATGTCGGTGTGCCCGCCGATGAGGGCAAGCTGCTGGCCGCTAACAGAATCCCACAGGCGCAGCGTCGCGTCCCATCCCGCGGACGCCAGCAGGCTCCCGTCCGGGCTGAAGACCACGCCGCGCACGGCAGCAGTGTGCCCGGTGACGGTGGCGACTTGCTGCCCGGTGGTGGTATTCCAGAGGCGGACAGTGCCATCTTGCCCGCTGGTGGCCAGGCGCGTTCCGTCCGGGCTGAAGCTGGCGCTGCTGACCCACCCAGCATGACCTTGCAGCACGCGCAGGGTTTCGCCGTTGGCCACGCTCCACAGCCGGGCCGTGCCGTCACCACTGGCCGAGGCCAACCGCTGCCCATCCAGGCTGAAGTTCACGTCAGCGACCCAGTCGGTGTGGCCTTGCAACACGGCGCGCTGCGCCCCGCTGATCGCATCCCACACACGAATCGTGCCGTCTTTGCCCGCCGACGCAATCAGCAACCCGTCCGGGCTGAAAGCTACGTCCCACACCTGGTCGGTGTGGCCTTGCAGCGTGGCTACCTGTGCGCCCGTGCTCGCCGACCAGATGCGCACGGTGCTGTCGTAGCTGGCGGACGCCAGCAGCGTCCCGTCCGGGCTGAAGGCCAACCCGCTGATCTGCGCGCTGTGCCCCACAAAGACGCCGACTGCCTGGCCGCTGGTGGTTTGGACTAGCACGAGGTTGCCGAGCTGGTCTCCACCTGCGACCTGTGTGCCATCCGGCTGGTAAGCGACGGCGGTTGTCGTGCCGCCAAATTCCTCAATCACGGTCAACTCACCGAC
>JAADYV010000070.1 GCA_010092855.1 Chloroflexota bacterium
CCAGGTGCGAATGCACGCCATTCGTCCTCACTGCCGCGCAAGCTGGCTCTACCGGGCCGGGGCGTTGGGGTGCGCCGGGGGCGTGCTGCTGCTGTGGGCCGACGGCGGCTCCGGGGAGTTGGTCGACGTGGCGCTGCTGGTCGGAGTCGCGGGGCTGTTGGGCGGGCTGTTCGTGTGGGATCACGAATGGCTCCAGGGGCAAGAACGCGGCACGGGCTGGCATTGGCAGCGCGCGCTCGCCCCACAGATGATGCTGTTGGCCGGGCTGCTGGTCGTGTTGGCACTGCTGGCGGGGTAGCGCGCCTGGGAACGGTTTACACGCGGGGGCAGAATGCTTGCGTCCCCTGCACTCATAGCATATCGAGTTGTACGCTTGTGATAGGGCTTAACCGTCCGTTATCCAGGCAGAATTTGCCAGACAATCCAAGCGTTTCGAAGTAGGGATAGCGTTCCAACACCCGCACACACCACGCGAACAGCGTCCGCAGCCAGGCACATGTTGCAGGGTTAGACAGCACATGCTCCAGATCAAGGCGCTCCATAATCTGGCTGCCGTGCTCAATCTCGTGATAGGCGCAAAGCTGCTTCAGGTCGCCTTTCGGGTGGCGGATATCTTCCACGTCGCCGTCATAATCCTCCAGCGCCAAATTCAAGACCGCATTGAGGGCCTTAGCATCGGCGAAAAAGTAGGCTTCCAGCATATTGACCAGAAAATGCACCGACGCACGGTGTTTTTGATGATCCCGTAGAATCGTGTCCAGCGCTTTCCGGTAGCGGTTATAGACCTCTTGGGCCAGTTCCCGGCGGTCGTGTTCCAGGTCATCGATCACAATGACAAAATGGCACGCGCTTCGGGAAATGTATCCACGAGCAGGCAGTCCGATCTGTTCCGTGTCTCTATCGGGGATGATTTTTCCAGTCCCAACCATTACTAATTGGCGCGTCGTAGAGGTAATCGGATCGCGTTGGGACACGAACCCAATAATCTCGAACGTGCAGATGCGTGCTGCCGCTAACGCTTTGAACAAGTTGGGAAGATATCCACGCTCTGTTTTGCCGGTGACGATCAGGCCGAAGTGGAAATAGTGGCAGGCAGCGCTCATTCGCCCGCCTCCGGCAGCAGGCTACTTTGGGCCGCGATGACCTCGGCCATATAAAGCGATCCCGCCGCGTACTGGCGCAGCAGGTCCTGGATAGCATCAATCTCGCTCAGGCGGGTGATGACGGTTTTGCCAGCCTGGTCTAACTCGAACGCCAGGATACTCTCCGGCTCAAACTGGCTGATCAGGACGGGGGAATGGGTGGCAATGAAGACCTGCCGGTTCCACTCTTCGGCGACCAGCTTGACGGCCTTCGCGAATACCGCCAGCGCGTGGGGGTGCAGCGACATCTCCGGTTCATCAAACATGACAATGGCCTCGCGGTCTCTTCCAGTGGAGAACAGCGCCGTGAGCAGCGACAACAACTGCAAATGCCCATCGGATACCCCCGACGCCTGGATGGGCTGCCGCCGCCCGCGTTCGATGAAACTGCCATACACCCGGTTCGCGCCCGTCGTTTCGATCAGCAGGTCGTTGAACAGGGGAAAACCCTGGCGCATAAACCCGACAATCGTATCATACTGGTCACTCTGGGCACGTCGCCCCAGAGTATTTTGCAGGACCGACCACAAGTTTTCTGCGCGGTCGTATAAGTGTAAATGAGGCCGCACGTCTGAGCCGATGTTACGCAGCCGGTAAAAGTCAGCCTCGCGCCACGAATATAGATTGGTGAATTTCAATGACTTTTCGAGGTTATACGCTGCTGAGGGGGACCATTCTTCGAGATCGAGATACCGTGTGAGAGCCAGCTTTTCCGGCTCGCGGAGAGAAACTTGCATCCTCTCTTCCATTTTAGTGTGCCAAAAACTGGCGTTGTCGCTGCCGATCTTGCGATCCATCACGAGCTGGTCGCGCTCTTTGGAATACAGCGTTTCACCGACGAACGGCTCGATCCGGCCTGAGGAGTAGCCAAACCGCACGGTATACTCGGCCAGGTCCGTTTCGAGCGTGATGGCGATGTTGGCCCCCTCGTCCGCACCGTCCCACAGCGCGCCGATCCCATGACTGCGTTCCGACGAAGCTTCATCCACACCGCGCCTAGAACAATCCCGCACAAACCAGATGGTGTCTAGAAACGTCGATTTGCCTGAACCGTTTGGTCCAAAGAGGACATTCACCGGTCCCAGGCTGATATCCACATGCGCCAGCGACCGGAAATTATGCACTTCAAGACGTGCCAATCCGTTTGACATGGTTGGTCTGCTTTCTCAATATGCTGCTGTCAAGCGCTCACGACAACTCGAACTGCTCAAGCTGCTGTTGCAGGCGCTGGCTGCGGCGATACTCGCGCAGATAGGCGACCAGCAGCAGCACCCACGTGATAGCCAGGATCGCCACGCTGAGGCGGTCGCTGAGCACGACCATCAGTTCGCGTTCGGGGGCCTCGGTTGCAGTGTTCGGGTGGTTGCCGTTAGTCACGATGCGCAGCCTCCGCCTCCAGGTGCGCCAGCCGCCGGATCAGCCGCCGGTTGCGACCTTCGGCGCGCAGGTAGACGAGCAGCAGCAGCAGGCTCATAATAGCCAACGCTACCGTGCCAACCATTTCCTCGATGTGGATATCACCTGTGCCGCCCGTTTGGGCCGGTGAAGTCTGATCGCTTTGGGTCATGATAACTCCCCTTTTTCCATAGAATTTGCGCCAGGGAACACCCTGCTTGAGCGGGGTGGGGAATGGCGCACGCTCCTTACCTGTGGTGTTTCGAGCGAATGTTTGATAGACTGATCGTGTTGAGTCAGGAGACAGCGGTGATGCTCCGAACCTACAAATATCGCCTCTACCCCACCCATGCACAAGGTCGCCAGCTCGATTTCTTGCTGTGGCAGGGGCGCAACGTATACAATGCGGCATTGGAACAGCGGATCGCGGTGTACGAGGAAACCGGCCAAGGTGTGAGCTACCCGCAGCAGTGGACGCACTTCCGCGACGAACGCCGCGCCAACCCCGCCACCCTCGGTCAACTCAACGCGACGAGTATGCAGCAGTTGCTGCGCCGCCTGGACAAAGCGTTCAAGTCCTTCTTTCGCCGCCTGAAAGCGGGCGAGACGCCCGGTTTTCCACGGTTCAAGGACCGCTATCGCTTCAACAGCCTGGAATACCGCTACGGCGACAGGTGCAAGCTGCGCTTTGATGACCGCGACCGCGCGCTGTTCTACGTCCAGAATGTGGGCGAGGTCAAGGTGAAGTATCATCGTCCCGTGCCCGATGACACAGTGATCAATCACGTGATTCTCAAGCGCAGCAACCGGAAATGGTACGTCTGCCTGCAAGTCGAACGTCCCGACCCGGTCGTGCACGACCACCCCGGCCCGGCAGTTGGGATCGACATGGGGTTGCACAGCCTGCTGGCCCTGTCGGATGGCGCGACGGTTGATAACCCGCGCTGGCTGCGTGCTTCGCTGGCACAGCTTCGTGTTGCCCAACGCCGCTTGAGCCGCCGCAAGAAAGGCAGCCACCGCCGCCGTAAGGCCGCCGCACAGGTCGCACGCCTTCACGAACGTATTGCCAACCAGCGCCGCGATTTCTGGCACAAGCTCACCTGCGACCTGGTCGATACCTTCGGCCTGATCGCGCTCGAAGACCTGAAGCTCAAGTTCATGACCGCCAA
>JAADYV010000428.1 GCA_010092855.1 Chloroflexota bacterium
AGTTCGCGGCGCTCCGGTTCGGCGTCTTCGCTGGTGGGGACGTCGATGACCAGGCTTACCTGCCTGCCATCGGCCAGGGCGTTGACTACCCGCACATCCAGCGTATCACGTTCTGCCGGCGTATCGTCAAGCGTCACCAGCCCGCTTTCGCCGATGAGCGTTGTTTCCGAGATGCCGACAGCGCGTTCGAGCACCATTGGTTCTTCCAGCGGATAGCCGGTGACCACGACCGTGTAGACATAGCCTGCTTCCCAGGCGCGCTCCTCCAGCCGGTCAACGGTGTCGCCAAAGGCTGAATCCGGATCGGTGAAACTATAGGCGCTGGTGTTGGCGGATTCGATCCTGGGCTCGGATGCGGCTGAAAAACCGATTGCCGGAATGCCGCTCTGTTCTCTGCCGGGGGACGATATCGCCACGCGCGAACGCGCCAGGCTGGTGTTTACAAAGCGGATTGCGAAGCCGTTGCGTGGGGTGGGGGAGAGATCGGCGGTGGCCATGACCAGGTCCACCTGGTCGTCGGTACGGTCATACAGTACCAGCTCCAGGCCGACTTCGGGTGCCAGGTTAAGCGTGCGCTCATACAACGGCTCGACCTGCCCGTCATCAGGCGCACCGGCGGGCATTACGCGCACGTCATGTACGAAGGACGGGTACGTCATCCAGATTGTGCTGCTGCGGTAGCCCAGGTTTTCAGCCACCAGCTCGTCGTCAATATAGATATCAACCCCATCCGGCAGCAGAGCGGTGCTGGTAAAGCGCACTACGGTTTCGGGATTCAGCGGTGTGTCGACTGTGATCAGGCGGAAAGGCGTGCCTTCTGGGTTGGCAGCTACGACCAGCAGGTAGGCAACATCTTCTTCCAGCGAAATGTCGTCGGTCACCAGTTGGGTTTCGCCGCGCTTGGCAGTGACAATGTAATCCCCAGCCGGAACATCTTGCAGGTCGCTGGTCGTGCCGAAGTCGTTGGCTTCCAGCGTCCATTCATCACCTGCCGACAGCTCGAATGGTGCGCTGTCCGGCACGGCGTTCATCACCGCCACCTGGCTCACACCGGATGCGCGAGACGCGGTGTTGCCGGCGGGCTGGATCGTCACGCCGCTGGTGAGCGGGATGTCAACGTCGAGCGCATCCGGGCTGAGCAGGTCCTGCTGGTAGGCGAGGACGCGCAGGTCTTCCTGGTCCCCGGTCACGACCAGGATCACGTTCTCGCTGGGGGCCAGTGAGAAATCGTAGGTGTGCAGAGTTGCTTCGAGGCCACGTCCGCCGGGCGTAACCTGCAGCACGAAGTCACCGGCGGCGATCTGGGTCAACTCGATGATGTCGCCCGATTCGATGCTGTCTACCAGCCGTCCGTTCAGGAACATCTTGGCAAACGCCATAGATGGGTCGGAGATAGCGTTGACGATGCGCAGTTGAGCCTGGGTACGGGGGTCGGCGTCAATTGCCAGGTCTGGGGCCGGCGTGTTGGGTTCGAGCGTGCCAACTGGCGGCACCGGGACCAGGGTCGCACTCGGACTTGTGTCAGCGGCGCGGGGTGTCTCCGTCGGACGGACTGCACCGGTCCTGGGGGTCGAGGTTGGTTCATACGTGGGCCAATCGGGTCGGCGACCCTCTTCTGCGGTTGGCAGGATCAGGGTTTCGTTAGGCTGGGATGGTCCGCTGGGGGCGGTGTCGTCAGTGTCGTCACCATCACCGCCACACGCCGCCAAAACCAGCGCCAGCAGTACGAGGGTTGTTGCCAGTAGAGCGAGCCACGTCAGTCGTCGCATAATCTTCCTCCAGATAAGCCATACTGGTGTATTGTACCAGCGCGGCTTGTCTGGAGGAAAGTTTGGGATATGAAAATGGGTGAGGCAGTTACTTGTGCTTGACGGCGATCTGGCGCGGCTTGATAGCTTCGGCTTTAGGCAGCGTAAGCGTCAGCACGCCGTTGTCGAAGACGGCCTCGACCTGGTCGTGATTGATGGGCGTGTTGATAGTCAGCGTGCGCTCAAAACGTCCGGTGGGGCGTTCCAGCAACACGTACTTGCGCTGCTCCACGTTTTCGCGCTGAATCTCGCCACGAATGGCCAGGGTGTTGCCTTCGAGCGTGATGTCAAGTTCGGCAGGCGTGATGCCGGGCACGTCGGTGCGGATGACGATGGCGTCATCGGTGATGTAGGCGTCCATCGGCAGCAGCCAGGCACCGGTCCCGCGCGTTTCGCTGCCGCGCGTGAACGCTTCGTCCAGCATACGGTCTACGGCCTGACGCATGGTGATCATGTCCCGGACGGGGTCAAAACGGCTAACGCTTTTCATGTTCTAACCTCCTGTATGGCTAATGTGCGCCTCAGAATGTGCGAAATACGCTGTTGTTCTCAGTCTAGAGCGCGCGCGCTAGAAAAACATATATGGTGCGCAAGAAAACCATAAACGAGCGCTAGAATCACATAAACGCGCGGGCGGCGGGCGTATCGACGCGGCGCAGGGGATTTGTCCGCTACACTGGCTGGGACGATAATGACGGCACATCCGGACGACTCTATGCGACAAAAGATATGCCAGGTGTTCTTTCGTTGGCGTGGTGTATCCAACCGCAGAGCAATTATGAGGAGGCAGAGCGATGCGTAAAGTGATATTGGTTCTTCTGGCAGTGGTGTGGGTGCTGGCATGTGTGCCCGGCGCTGCTGCCCAGGGCGATCCCCCGGTGTACTATGGGTTGGAGCGCTACGAAAACGACTTCTACGCTTTTTACTATCCCGCAAACGCAACTCTTGAGATCATTTCGGAGACGGAACTGCGCGTGCTGGGTCCGGAGGTTACCATTCGCCCGGTCGATTACGATTTCCAGATCACCGGATCGGCGTACCAGATGACGTTCACGCTGTACGACAACCCGGATTTCCTGCTGCCGCCGCAGTGGGCAGAGCAGGCAATCCTGGCCGACTGGCAGACCATTCAGGATTTGGGCGGGCCGAATACCTTGCCCGTTTCGGGGGATGGGGTGCTGGACGAGGATGCGCTGTACGTCTTTCGGATGGGCGATACAATGGTCGCTCAGGCGGAGTTCTTTGGCGGAGATCGCGGCATTCTGCGGTTCTACATCGCGACCTATGACAAGATCCTTGTAGTTCAATTTGATGAAGAGCTTGTTCCCAACAACCCACTGGCGCTGATGCAGCAAGATGTTTACACGCTAATCATGTCCACGCTGGAAGTGACGTTTATGGGTTAATCGACGCTGGTATTAACTACATCACTACGGAACCTGAGCCAATGCAACTGGATAGCGCATCGGCCCAGGTTGCTGGTTCTGCCTGAAGAGACTAGGATACGGTTGTTGCCCGTATCGACGGTCGAGTGCTGACTTACTCGAATGCGAGGAAAGCCCATGATGTGGATTCTGGCGCGCGTACAGGGGCCGGGAGTGACCATCTTCACGCCCAATGGCTCCCAGCGCAAACAATTCGACGATTTTGACGCGGCAATCGCGGCTATTTTGAAAGACGGTTGGGAACCCTTTGGCGCGGATAGCAACAATACCGTGTTGGTGTGGTTCCGAAAGCGGGTGCAGTAGCGTCCGCTGCCGGGGGAATCCCAGTTTCGTCGGAGCCCTAAACGGCGGTCAGCGTATCGTGCTGTGTTTCCCACAGGCGGCGGTAGGCCCCATCGGCGTCGAGCAAGTCGTGGTGTTGGCCGTACTCTACGCTCCGCCCGCCGTCCAGCACCAGGATGTTGTCCGCGTGCTCCAGCCCGACCAGTCGGTGCGTGATCATTAGTGTGGTGCGGTGGGCGAGAGCGGTGTGGATGGTATCCAGCACCGCGCGCTCAGTCGTGGGATCGAGATTGGCGGTTGGTTCGTCCAGCACCAGCAGCGGCGCGTCCTTGAGCAGGGCGCGCGCAACCGCCAGTCGCTGGCGTTCGCCCCCGCTCAGCGCCAACCCCTGTTCCCCCACCCAGGTATCGTAACCATTGGGCAGCCCGGTGATGAAGTCGTGCAGTTGCGCGGCTTGCGCGGCGTGGACCAGGTCGTCCCTGGTGGCGTCGCGCCGGGCCAGCAGCAGGTTCTCGCGGATGGTGGTGTTGAACAGGTAGGTGCTCTGGCCGACGACCGCGATCTGGGTACGGACGGTGTCGGGCGAATAGTCGCGCAGGCTCCGCTCGCCCAGCCGGATATCGCCCTCATCGTATTCCCAAAAGCGCAGCAGCAGGTTGACCAACGTTGATTTGCCCGCGCCGCTGGCTCCGACAATGGCCAGCGTGTGGCCCGGCGGCAGCGAGAAGCTGATACCGTCCAGGGCAGGGGGATCGTCTGGCGTGTAGCGGAACCGCAGCTCCTCGACCTGGAGCGAAAGCGCGGTGGTATCTACATCTCGGAGAGCATCGGTACCAGGCTGTGTGATCTCCGGTTTCGCGTCTACCAGTTCAAACAAACGGCGAGCGGCGGCCAGGTTGCTTTCCAGGTGCTGGAATGCGGCAGGCAGCGGCTGCACAGCTTCGAAGGACGTCATGGTTGCCAGCGCCAGCACCGCCAGCATGACCCCGTCCAGCCGCCCGTCATTGACCAGCGGGATGGCGATTGTCAGTGTGGCCAACGTCGCCAGGCCGACCAGCAGCGTCGTCAGCGCGGTGTTGAGGGCCGCGATCCGCGCCAAACGAACCTGCTGGTGCTGCAAGTCGCGGTTCAATGCCTGGATGTGCGCCAAGTGCCGTTCCTGGGCACCATATGCCAGCAGGTCCGCTAATCCCTGCACGCCATCGACCAGCGCCGTATTGAGGTCGGCGCGGGTGTGGACCAGAGCGCGCCCGGACTCGCGGCTGAGTGCGCGTGTCAGTACGGGCACGCCAACTCCTACTAACAACAGGAAAAACAGCAGCGACAGCGCCAGCCACCCGTTGAATGCCCCCATGAACACCATCATCAGTAGACCGACCAGCACCGCGATGACCGGCGGCGCGATCACGCGCAGGTAGACGTTCTCCAGTGTGTCAATGTCGGCCACGGCGCGCGCCAGCAGGTCCCCACTGCGGTATTCCTGCAACCGTGCTGGGGCCAGCGGTTCCAGCGCACGATAGAACCACACCCGCAGCCGGGCCAGCAGCCGGAATGTAGTTTGATGTGCGACCAGGCGTTCCAGGTAGCGAAACACGCCGCGTGTGATGCCGAAAAAGCGCACGCCAACGATGGCGATCTCCAGTTTGCTGAGCGACGGGTGCAGTGCCGCGCTGGCGATGATCCAGGCGGCGGTCGACATCAGGCCGATGCTGCTGCCGATGGTCAGGAAACCGAGAAATGCGGCCAACGCCATCCACCAGCGGAATGGCGCGGCCAACTTGAGCAAACGAAGGAAGGTATGCATTGAACTTGAGATACGGTGGTTAACACGCCAAAGAAACTGCAAACCAAGGGCGCTTCAATACGCCCCTGAAGATAGTGATTTGATAGCTGGTTTGTCAATCAATAGCTGCCAATTTCTTCTTGGATGGCATTGATGATTTTGCCGATGACGCTGTCATAATGATCCGGGTCTAGAATAAGATACTGGAACCGGTAGATGTCGTGCAATTCGGGCGGCAGGTATTCCTGGTGCTTCTTAGCTGGTGGCTCACCAGATGAAAGGATGATGGGGATAATTGGAATATCGCGGTTGACAGCGGCGACTAGTTCGCGGCGAACGACATCTTTTTCTTCCAACAGGCGACGCCGGTACATTGGATTACCAGCTTCGTCCGGGACCCAATTGCCGTGTTCGTCTTTCAGTACGTGTTGATACCAATCTGGGCCAATAATCGCGAGCATAACTTTGCATTCAGCCAGTCGCTCGTCGAGTTTTTGCGCCCAATCATCACCACCGAACAGCCCTTCACGATCAAGGAATATCCCTCCTTGCCCAAAGTGCGTTGTGAGTCTGTCATAGAGCAGGCGCGCAGCGTCACTGCTGTCTGAACGACGATAGGAGATAAACGTGTGATTCTTGATGGGGGATACCGTCGCGATTGCTTTGGGTTCGTCCGTGGTTTGGAACACACCGTCCACTATCCGGTCAGTGACTTCCCGCTGGTTTTTTACCTGTTCGCTTTGGACCATGATCCCGCCGACACTGCCTACCATTGGAGCAATTGCTCCGGCAGCCTCGCCAATATTCCGCAAGGATTCGGTGAAGTTGCCTGACCCACTACTATTCTTTCCTGAACTCTTGCCACCTGCTTGTCCGACCTTTGCCCCAGCGTAGATTGCCGATCCTGCCCCGACAACCAGCGCGGCGGCGGTGATCAGCCTTTGCGTGTTGGAACCGTGTTTGAAAATGTAGGTGATGCGGGTCCACAGCCACATAAACACGACTAGCATGAATACGACAAAGCCGAGGAAACCGCCGATAGCTGCACCACTGTAAGGATCAACGAGGTTCAGCAATATGATTGCAGCAATTGCGAATAGACTTGCCGAGAGAGCAGATCTCAGAGTAGAGCTTTTTACTTTCAGATACGAGACTGCTTTTTCAGCTAGTTGTTGATCCTGGTGCGGGATGGCCTGCCCGGTGAGGGGATAGCTGTAGTTTTCTGCCCAGCGTGTTTTTTTCTTGAACCGGCTCCACCAGCGGACGGTGTGGCGCTTGCGGTTTAGCGCGTAATAAAAATAACGTTCGTATTCCGTTGGATTGTTGACCGTGATCGGTATACGGTTGAAATCGACGCCGAATGATTGCGTGTGTTGAGCATCCACCCAACCAGGTATACCATTGGCATTGATTTGCATCCAAAGAAGATCGGCTGTGCGTCCGGTAACCTGGTATTTCTGTTTATGATCAAGTCTCATGATCAGAATTCCACCGTCGCCGGGGAAATGGAACAACCCAACACGCGGGTGGCGAGTTTCCAGATAGCCCGCGTGCTGGTTTGTCGCCGTGCCAAATGCATTTGTTATCATCGTAACCTCCGACACGTAAGTATGAGCATTTATGGAATAACGAGTATTATAACCATAAAAAGAAGATAAGTGTCAAATTTTTATATTTTTTAATCCCGACAATCCATGCGGGAAGTGTTCGTTGCCGGATGTTTGTCATATACCTCGGCAGGTATGTTAGTTGTGGGGCTGTGGAGCGCGAAAAAACACCAGCGCACAATTGACGACTGTACGCTGGTGACTTCAGGGCTATGACGAGGAAGTGATGTCGGATGGTGCTAATTCTTCTGCCAGCGAATGTAGGCCAGGGCGTCGTCAATCGTTTCAAAGAGTACTGGGCGACGACCCGTGTATTGATCCTGGTAAGCCTGGGTGAGGGTGTCGGCCAACCCGTTGTTGGAAACGAAAATCATGGTGCTGTTGTCTGGCGGGAGGGTTTCGCCGTTCAGGCCATCCAGTCCGGCTTCCAGCTCGTGCTGCGAGAGGTTGACCTGGCTGAAGTCTGAAATGGCGAAGACATGTCCTTCAAGGTCCTGTGCAAGCCGGGCGGTATCCTGCCAGGAGCGGCGGATATCGGCCACCGGGTCAAGGGGAGATGTGGCGATAGCCACTATGACGTTCTCGTCTGCTAACCTTTCAACCGTGATAGGCATGGAGCATTCTCCTCTACAATAAATCCCACTTAAATTCATTGTAGGGATAAAATGCCCCTTGCGTCAAGCAACCTCTAGGCACAATGTAGCGAGCATATTAATGTGAAAAATGTAAAAATGGTAGGAGGTTCGAAGGGGGTCAAACTTGGGAGAAAGTGACCAGCTTCTGATAGATGCCCGCCGCTTGCACCAGGTCGTGGTGGGTGCCGCTTTCGACCACGCGCCCGCTTTCCAGCACGACGATCTGGTCGGCATCGGTCACGGTACGCAGCCGGTGCGCGATCACCAGCGCGGATCGATCATACAGCAGGGCGCGGATAGCGTCTTGAACGAGTGTTTCCGTGGCGGGATCAAGGTTGGCGGTGGCTTCGTCCAACACCAGCAGCGGCGCATCCTTCAGAAAGGCGCGTGCCAGCGCAATCCGCTGCGCCTGTCCGCCGCTAAGCCGGGCACCGCGTTCACCGATGAGCGTGCCGTAACCATCCGGCAGCGCGCGAATGAAGTCGTCAGCATGGGCATGTTGCGCGGCGCGGACCACATCGGCCATTGGCGCAGCGGGC
>JAADYV010000429.1 GCA_010092855.1 Chloroflexota bacterium
ATCGGCACCTGGCTGCTGTTCGGCTTTTCACGCAGCCGCTGGCGCACCTCGTATCCATCCATATCCGGCATCGCGATGTCGAGCAGCACGATATTGGGCTGGTGCAACTCGAACTGCTCCAGGCCAACTTTACCACTATTGGCCCGAAACACGGTAGCGCCGCTGAACTGCAAAAAGTCACCGGCCAGGTTCAAATTATCCAGTTCGTCATCAACGATCAAGACCCGCCAGGTTCCTATGTCTTGTGTCAACTCCATCATGGCCTACCCAACTGCCACATCGTCTGGCTTAACTTCCGGAGCGCCGCCTGAATCACCATCTGGCACGACTAGCGGCAGCGCCACGCGGAACGTACTACCCTGGTTCACCTCGCTCTGAACCTGAACGGCCCCGTTCATCAGCACAACCAGCTTACGCACAATGGCCAGCCCCAGCCCGGTGCCGCCATGCTCGCGCTGCGACGACCCATCAACCTGGCGAAACTCATCAAAGATGAATTCCAACGCATGGGGCGGAATCCCGCGCCCGGTATCGGTCACTGCCAACACCCATTCCGATTTGTCTGACCGCTCAAACCGCACTTCCACGCGCCCCGCCTCCGTGAACCGAATCGCGTTGCCCACCAGGTTGGTCAACACTTGATCCAGCCGCTGCTGGTCCCCGACCATGCGTTGAGGCAAGTCCGGATCAAGCCGGGTTTCCAACACCAGACTTTTCTGCTCAGCCAGGCCCAACATCCGCTTGTGGATGCGCGCGAGCAGATCCCCAGGCGAAAAGGGCTGCTCCACCAACTCTAACCGCCCGGCTTCGATTTTGGAAATATCCAAAATGTCGTTGATCAACGACAGCAAACGCTCGCCATTTGCTACGATGCGACCAGCGTAGTCTAACTGCTTGCTGTTCATCGGCCCCACCAGCCCGGTGAGCATCAAGTCTGCATAACCGATCACCGAGTTAAGCGGGGTGCGCAGCTCGTGGGACATGGTAGCCAGAAACTCGCTTTTAAGCCGGTTCGCTTCTTCGGCTTTGGCGCGCGCTGCATCCAGAGCCTGGTTGGCCTCGACCAGCTCCTCATTCTGGTGCTTGATGCGCTCAGAGGCACGCCACAATTCGGTGATCTCGTGCATCACAAACAAGCGTCCGGCCACCTCGGCGAAACGATTGGTAAGCGGCGTGATGCGCAGTGTAAACACACGGCGGGCGTCGCCTTCCCCCAGCACTACTTCCGTCTGCGCATCCTGCACCCCACGGAACCGCTCCAGCAGATTCGGGTACTTTGCCAACACGTCGTATATCGGCTGGCCGATAACCTTGTGATCCGGCGGCAGTTCCAGCAGACGCAATACTGCCGGATTGACCATCACTACCCGGTTTTGGGTGTCCAGCGCCATAACCGCATCACCGAGGCTTTCAATGACCGATTGCTGCGCCACCGGCACGAGGTCCATCAGGCGGTAGCGGTACATACTCCACGCTGTCACCACGCCCATCAGGGTGAACATGAACGGCGTAGTATCAATTGGTGTTTCGATGATACCCAGGATGAAGATCGTGTTGGCTAGCCAGGGCACGCTAACCCCGGCAATCATGGTCCACAGCTGCGCACGATAGGACCCGCGCAAGCGCAGTGCCCCCTGGATCAGAGCCACAGTCCCCAGCAACAACAGCGCATACGAGTAGGCAGCGTGTATCCAAAAAGCGGGACCACGTTCGACACTCAGGGTAACAAAATCGCCGCTTCTATCGAGCGAAACAGCAACCCGGAAGAAATCGTGATAGTGCGACGTTGCCGACAACACCACCACGACCACCGGCTCGATGGCCAGCAACAGAATATTGCGGCGCGTTATCCACCGCCCGCGCCCGGTGTATTCATACGCAAACATCAACCAGGCTGCCGGAACAGTCGTGATACCGGAATAGCCAATGGTGGAAAACAGCAGCTTGGCATTCAGGTCGACAACAGAAAGCTGGCCCGCAAACGCCAACGACCACACGACCAGCGCAGACATCAACACGCGGTACGGCACCACACCCGGCCCCGGTCCGCGTCGGGAGACTATCACAGCCAGCACTGCTGACAAAGCTGCCGCCATCAACAGCAGCAAGACATAAGGGGTAAATTGCAGTTCTACCATCTGGAATTCAAGCCCGCTTTCAGCCCAAAGGTGTTAGATTGTACCTGTCTATTATACATAACAAAGGATGCAGAACGGGCATGAAAAAGACGTGAATTCCAGACTTATAGCAAAGAAAGCTGAGTCGGCAGCGGCTCGGCTTCATAGCGCGGCACCTGCGTGGCGATGCCGTACTGGTCGCACAATTCATCGAACAAGCGCCTCAGCCGGTCGGCATCGCTGGCCGGGCAGAAATACTGAATCCCGAACCGCCGCTCGTAGTCCCGCCGTAATCCAGGGAACAGCCGATCCAGCTGGTCATAGTAGTAGGAGCGCTGGCGGTCACGCAGCGTCACTCCGAAGGCCGGGATGATGTAGCTGGCCCCGTGCGCTTGCGCCAGCCGGACGATGTTCACGATGTTGTCCACCGAATCCTGGATCAGCGGCAGGATGGGCATCATCACCACGCCGGCATGGATGCCGCGCTCCGACAACGCCCGCATCGCGACCAGGCGCTGCGACGGTCGCGGTGCACCCGGCTCAACCCGGGCTGCCAGATCATCGTCCGCCGTCGTGAGCGAAAACGAGACCACCGCATGTACCCGGTTGATCTCGTCCAGCGTATCGATGTCTTTGAGCACCATGTCGCTTTTGGTGATCAGGTGAACGGGGAAGCGAAACTGCGCGATGACTTCCAGCGCCTGCCCGGTCAGCCGGTACTGGCGCTCGGCAAACGTGTAGGGGTCGCTCATCGAGCCGGTGCCAACCATGCCCTTGACCCGTTTACGCGACAACTCCCGGCGCAGCAGGTCAATCGCGTTCACTTTGACCAGCACGTCGCTAAAGTTCTCAATGCCGTAACACTCACTGCGCGAATCGCAATAAATGCATTGGTGCTGACAGCCGCGATAAAGGTTCATGTTGTACTTGAGGCCGAACCAGGGATCAGGCTGCTTGACGGCGGACAACAGTGTTTTGGCCTGGATTTCGTGGATCATGACACACTCTCGAATTACGCTGACAGCCGCGCCAATTATACCAGAACATATGTATCAAATCAATCAGAAATAACACCAGCACACCCCCTATTTGCCAGAAAACGCGCAATGGAGTAAAAACACCATCATTATCATATTATTCCAGTCCTTTCAGGGAACCTCATGCCCCAAGAAACTTATGACTTCGTTGTAATCGGTTCCGGGTTTGGCGGCAGCGTCTCGGCCATGCGCCTGGCGGGAAAAGGGTACCGGGTGCTGGTACTCGAACGCGGCAAACGTTTCCACGATGCGGACTTCCCGCGGAGCAACTGGAATCTGCGCAAATTCCTGTGGTTCCCCGTGCTGCGCCTGTTTGGGATCATGCAGATCACCACGCTAAACGGCTTGATGGTGCTGCATGGCAGCGGCGTCGGCGGCGGCAGCCTGGTGTATGCTAACGTGTTAATGAAACCGGACGACCGGCTGTTTGCGGCCCCCGCCTGGCGCGACCTGGCCGATTGGCAGACACTTCTGGCCCCACATTACGCTACCGCAAAGCGTATGCTAGGCGTGGCCACCAATCCCTGCCTG
>JAADYV010000071.1 GCA_010092855.1 Chloroflexota bacterium
CTGCCGCGCGTAGCGTTTAACCTGGACCGGATGTTCAAGCGCGTCGGTGCGCACGGCAAGCAAGCCCTGTCGATGAGTATGGGCTTTGGCTGTAACGCAGCAGGCGTAATCGCCACGCGCGTGATCGACAGCCCGCGCGAACGCCTGATCGCGATTATCACCAACAACTTCGCCGTGTGTAACGGGCGCTGGCCGACGTTGATCATGGTGTCTACGATTTTCATCGGCAGCGCGGTTCCGGCAGTTTTGGCCGGTCTGATCTCGGCAATGGCGGTCGTCGGAATCGCGGTGTTGGGGGTGCTGTTGACGTTTCTGGTGTCCTGGTTCCTATCGCGGACGTGGCTAAAGGGCGAATCGTCTGTTTTCAGCCTGGAACTGCCGCCCTATCGTCCCCCGCGCATTTTGCAGACGCTGTATACCTCGGTGATTGACCGCACGCTGATCGTGTTGTGGCGCGCGGTGGTGATGGCGATTCCCGCCGGTGTGCTAATCTGGACGCTGTCCAACATCAACATCAGCGGCACCAGCGTGGCAGAGCGCATGGTGTCCGGCCTGGACGGGTTCGGGCTGCTGTTGGGTCTGAATGGCGTGATCCTGGTGGCCTATATCGTCGCTATTCCCGCCAATGAGATCATCATTCCCACCATCCTGATGCTGACCGTGCTGACAACCGGGTTGTCTGGTATGGGGGAAGGCGCGGGGGTTATGTTCGAGCTGGAATCGGAAACGGGTATCCGTGATATTCTGGATGTCGGTGGCTGGACCACGCTGACTGCCGTCAACCTGATGTTGTTCAGCTTGATCCACAACCCGTGCAGCACCACGATCCTAACGATCTACAACGAGACCAAAAGCCTCAAGTGGACGACGGTCGCGACACTGCTGCCGCTGGTGATGGGCATTGGCATCACGCTGATGACAGCCACCGTCGCGCGTGCCTTTGGCTGGATATGACCTTGCAGGTAGTATAGTGCGGTGTAGTGAAGGGGCGTGAGGGAAACCTGCGCCCCTTGTTTTTCGTATGCATTGCATAATCATGTACAATGTTAGTGGGTATGGTGTTGGTGAAGGACAGCCAGATGTCGCAGAATCTATCGCGCGAAACGTTCAGCGAAGCCATTGAAGATTTCCTCAAGGCCGTGTACTTGCTCCAACAGGAACATGACCGGGTGCAAACTTCGATCCTGGCCGAGTCGTTGGGGATCACGGCCCCATCTACCACCGAGATGGCCAAGAAGCTGGCGAAGGCGAACCTGCTCGTACACGAACCGTACCGGGGCGTGCGTTTGACCGAAGCCGGAGAACGGGTCGCATTGGAGATTGTGCGCCATCACCGGCTGCTGGAGTTGTTCCTGGTACAAGCGCTGGGTTATTCTTGGGACGAGGTGCACGAGGAAGCTGAGCGCCTGGAGCACGCTGTATCCGACCTATTGGCGCAACGCATCGCGGAATACCTGGGTCATCCCCGCTACGATCCGCACGGTGATCCGATTCCCGATTCGGAGGGCATTGTTCACAGCCTCGATCTGACGCCGCTGTCGGAATGGCCCAAGAACCAGAAGGGAATCGTGGCCCGGCTGCGCGATCAATCGCCGGATATGCTGCGGTACTTGGCCGAAAAAGGGCTAACCGTTGGTAGTAACGTTGAAGTCCTCACCACTGATCCCTTTGAAGGGCCACTGACATTGCGCGTGGATCAACACGACGAGGTAATCGGTGTGAATGTGGCGCTGTGTGTGTTAGTTGCGCCAGAGGGCACCGATCTCGATCAGTACGGCTAACATCTTCGTATAGTCATTTACCAACCCACAACAACTGGCCAACCACTCCCCACTTCTGCAATTATCCCTATACAACAAAACCCACAACTTCTCCGCAGAAAGGATCAAACCCTCTCTATGAACAATAACAGCTTCCGCACCGAAAAAGACTCCCTTGGCGAAATCCAGGTTCCAGCCGACGCGCTGTGGGGCGCACAAGCCCAACGCGCCGTGCACAACTTCCCTGTTAGCGGCCAGCGGCCCTATCCCGCTTTCATCTGGGCTCAGGCAACCATCAAGCGCGCTGCTGTCCAAGTTAACCATGACCTGGGGTTGTTCCAGGACAAGCAGTCTGGAGATCGTACCATCAGTGGCGACACTATCGCCCAGGCAATCATGGATGCTGCCGACGAGGTGATCACCGGCCAGTGGACCGAGCATTTTGTGGTGGACCCGTTCCAGGCCGGAGCTGGAACCAGCCACAACATGAACACCAACGAGGTAATCGCCAACCGCGCCAACCAGCTCCTCGGCTATGCAATCACCGACTCGGACAAACCCGTTCACCCCAACGATCATGTCAACATGGCGCAGTCGACCAACGACACCATTCCGACCGCAATTCGGCTGGGCTGTCTGTGGCGGCTGGATGAGCTGCTGGGTGTGCTCTCAGGTTTGCAGTTTGTGCTGGAACAAAAGGCAGACGAATTCGACGAGGTGGTCAAGAGCGGGCGCACTCACCTGCAAGATGCAGTCCCGGTACGTCTGGGGCAGGAATTCGGTGCGTATGCCAAAGCCATCGAACGCAACATCACCAAAATCGACCTGGCCGCCGAAGGGCTGCGACGCTTGGGGATTGGGGGCACTGCCACCGGCAGCGGCCTTAACGCCCACCCGGACTATCACCGCCGCATGGTTCAAACCCTGTCTGCTATTTCAGGCCTGGAGCTGTACGAAAGCGACGACCTGTTCGAGTCGATGCAGTCGATGCAGGACGCGGTATTTTTCTCAGGGGCATTGCGCACGCTGGCCCAGGACCTGACGCGCATCGCGAACGATTTCCGCCTGTTGAGCAGCGGTCCTGCTACCGGCCTGGACGAGATTCACCTCCCTGCCGTGCAACCGGGTTCGAGCATCATGCCCGGCAAGGTAAACCCGGTGCTGGCCGAAATGCTGAACATGGCCATGTTCCACGTCATGGGCAATGACCTGACGGTGATGCTGGCGGGGCAAGCCGGGCAGCTCGAACTCAACGTCATGATGCCGATTATTGCCCACAACCTGTTCGAGATGATGCACATCATCATCGGCGCGGTCGGAGCGTTCACTCAGAAGTGCGTCGTTGGCGTAACCGCCAATCCAAACAAGGCCGAGGGTTGGTTGGCCAAAAACGCGATCCTGGTCACGGCGCTCAATCCGATCATCGGTTATCTGAAGGGGGCCGAAGTCGCCAAAAAAGCGATGGAGTCCAACCGCCCGATCCTCGACGTGGTAGTCGAACTGGGCTATTTGAATGAAGATGAAGCCCGCGCCGCGCTGAATGCTCGCGCTATGACCAACGGTGGAATCACCACAAAATAGCCTGGTGTTGGGGGGGCTTGCTTGCGTCTTTCTGCGCCATCGCTATCATGAAGGTATCGCACGCGATGCACTCAACTAGATTTAAGCGCTGTAGAAAGGAAACTTTATGCAAGACCTCACCGAAAACTTTGTAGAACTGATCCGCAGGGCTGCGACCGATCTGCCCGCCGACATGCAGCAAGCGCTGGAAAAAGCCAAAGCGCAGGAGGAATCCGGCTCTGCCGCTGAAGGGGCGCTGGACACCATCCTGCGCAATGTCGAGATGGCGCGCGCCAACGCAACGCCGATTTGCCAGGATACCGGCACCCCGATCTTCGAGATTCACTACCCGCTGGGCGTCTCGCCCCGCCAGGTAACGGAGCAGATTCGGAAAGCGTGCGCCGTCGCCACCGAGCGCGCCTATTTACGTCCCAACGCGGTGGACAGCCTGAGCGGGAAAAATAGCGGCGACAACACCGGCATCGACTACCCGACCATTCATTTCCACGAATGGGATGAGGACGCGATCCAGGTTGATCTGCTGCTGAAGGGCGGCGGCTGCGAGAACGTCAGCACGCAGTACAAACTGCCGGACAGCGGATTAGGCGCGGGCCGCGATTTGGATGGTGTGCGCAAGGTAGTGCTCGACGCTGTCAACAAAGCTCAGGGCCTGGGCTGTGCGCCGGGCGTGTTAGGTGTGGCGATTGGCGGCGACCGGGGATCGTCTTATGTCAAAAGCAAGCAGCAGTTGCTGCGCCCGCTGGACGACGCGAATCCCGAACCGGAACTGGCTGACCTGGAGGAGCGCTTGTTGGAAGAAGGCAACCAGCTTGGGATCGGCCCGATGGGGTTTGGCGGAAAAACTACGCTGCTGGGCGTCAAGGCAGGAGCGCTGCATCGCCTTCCTGCCTCGTTCTTCGTTTCTGTAGCTTACATGTGCTGGGCCAATCGCCGCGCCCAAATGCGCGTGGTTGGCGAGGAGGTGACCTATGCGTAAGCTGACCGTACCCATCAGCGAAGTAACCATCCGCGAGCTCACCGTCGGCGAACCGGTCATCCTCAGCGGGGTGATTTCGACCGGGCGCGACGCCGCGCACAAATACATCATCGACAACTTCGTGAAAACCGGCGGCAATCCGCCCGAAGCGGAACGCGAGCTGTACGCGAAATTGCAGGACATCCTGACCGAAGGTGTGATCTACCACTGCGGCCCGGTGGTCCAACAGCAGAATGGCACCTACTCGTTCGTGGCAGCGGGACCCACGACCAGCATCCGTGAGGAACCTTACCAGGCTGATGTAATCGAACACTTCACCCTGCGCGCCGTGATCGGCAAGGGCGGCATGGGCACCAATACGCTGCAAGCCTGCCAGAAGGTCGGCGCAGTCTACCTGCACGCGATTGGCGGAGCAGCTTCGCTCATCGCGCAGAGCGTGAAGGAAGTGCTCACGGTCTACAAGAAGGATGAATTCGGTGTGCCGGAAGCGTTCTGGGTCATTCGCGTGGAAGACTTCCCGGCGGTGGTCACGATGGACAGTCATGGCAACAGCCTGCACGACAAGATCAAGTCGCAGTCGAACGCAAAGCTGGCGGAGTTGATCGGCAGTTAACACCGCCCGAACCATACCGCGAATCAAAAAGGCCCTTCGAACGCACCGGAGGGCCTTCTTTGCATACCTCCAGACTTCTATCAAACCAATTCTTTCGCCTTCGCCACCGCCGCGTCGAAGTCCACTTCGTCACCCATGGCGGGCATATACTGAGCTAACTGCACCACGTTGTCTTTGTCCAGCACAAACACTACGCGCTGGTTAACACGCCAGTCGATAACGTGTGTACCGTAGTCATCAGAGAATTTCATGTCGCGGTGTGTAGAAAGCAGAGCCTGACGTTCGACGCCCATCTCATCACCCCAGCGCTTCATCGTGAAGGGGAGATCGGCGCTGATGGTTAGCACGGCTACCGCATCACCCAATGATTCGGCTTCCATCTCGAAGCGCTTGGCCTGGTTTGAGCACACGCTTGTCTCGAGCGACGGGACCACACTTAGGATTTTGACCTTGCCAGCGAAATCTGCCAGCGTTTTGCCGGTCATATCAGTCCCGATCAGCGTAAAATCCGGGGCTTTATCCCCTACATTCAGCATATCCCCTTGAACAGTATGTTCAGCATCGCCAACTTTCATGCCAGGACGATTGCCCATCTTTGAGTTCCTCCATAGGCTCAAATGAAATAAACTAAATGCACATGATAAATTCTATCAAAGGGGATTCTGCCTGCCCACAGGGAAGCTCCATTTGGAGACAGGCACTTTACAGAGAATGACTACGCGAATCATTGCTGCGGCGAACAGCATACCACTGGCGGTTGATCACCTTCCCGCACCAGCTCATAGCGGCGTGGCATTCGTATCACGAACGGGCACTTCCCTTTCACGCCGCACGCCTGACAGTCCAGCGCAGCGTCCTGCACTTCGCGAATGCGGCCCTTACGCACCCAATACTGTAGCATACCGTCCAATGTCCCTGGATCAACATCCAGTTTCTGGCACAACTGATCCAGCCGGATGGTCTCGTCAGCTTGCTCAAACGCTTGCAACACCTGCCTTAATGTTATTGCCATCTGTCTATCTACCCTAACCCAAGCAATCGGCCTACCTGATACGTTAGCACCGCGGCCAACCACGCTACACCCAACATGTACGCCACGCTGAACCACATCCAGCGCGTGCCGAATTCGTGCCGGATCGCACCGATAGTAGCGATACACGGTGTATACAGCAGCACAAACACGGCAAACGCCACTGCTTCCAGCGCCGAGAACTTGTCCCGCAGCGCAGCCTGCAAACTAGCTGTATCGTCTTCGTCCGCTTCATCGAGCAAATTTACGCCGGGAACGATACTCACCGTCGCCTTTGCCGTATCGACTACAGCCTTGCCAAACCCGGCGACAATTTCGCCCACATCTTCGAGAAAGGTCGGTGTGTCTGCCGCCCCATCGCCTGTTTCTTCCACGCCGTAGACCTGGCTCATCGTGCTGACCACGACCTCTTTGGCCACCAACCCGCTCACCAGCGACCCGGAAGCCTGCCAGTCACCGAATCCGGCGGGCACCAATACTGGCGCGATGACCTTGCTCATGCTGCCAAATAGACTCTCTTCCAGTTCGGGAGGTTCGCCATCCTGGTACGGGATGTTGAGCAAGACCCACACTACGACTGACGCGACCATGATCACGGTCCACACGTTGCGCACAAAACCCCAGGTGCGCTCGCGCGACTGCCGGCCAATGGTGCGCAGCGATGGGCGTCGGAAAGGCGGCATTTCCATCACAAAATGCCCGGCGGCTGACTGCTGAAACAGGGTCCGGCGCAGCAGAAAGCCAGACACCACCGCGACTGCAATCCCCAGGAGGTACATGGCAAACACCAGGTTGCCGCTGTTGGATCCGAAGAATGCGCTGCCAATCAGAACGTAGACCGGCAGCCGCGCCGCGCAACTCATGAACGGCACCAGCAGCCCAGTCAAGATGCGATCCCGGCGATCTTCCAGCGTGCGGGTAGCGTAGATGCCCGGCACGGAACACCCAAAACCCACCAACAATGGAATAAAACTCTTGCCATGCAAGCCCAACACCCGCATGAAGCGGTCCATTACGAACGCGGCGCGGGCCATGTAACCCGAGTCTTCCAGCAGAGCGATGAAGAAGTACATGAAGGCCAGCACCGGCACAAACACCAACACCCCGCCCACTCCTGCGATGACGCCGTCCAGCACGAGCGATTCGACCCAGCTACCGCCCAGGCCAATCGCATCCAGCACTGCTACGATCCACCGGCTGAAGGGTCCGGTTAGCACACCGTCGATCCAGTCTACCAGGATCGCGGAGACATTGGCTGTCATCTGGAACACAACCCACATCAGCACCAGGAAAATTGGCACGCCCAGCCAGCGGTGCGTCACAACACGATCAACCCGGTCAGAGAAGGTGATATCCGCGTCTGTTGAGCGCGTGACAACCTCGTCCAGCACACCGGCGATGAACTGGTAGCGCTGGTCAGCGATCAGGGTGTCCACGTCCTCACCGAGCGCGTGTCCAAGCTGCGCGGAAATCTTGTCTACTTCAGCCAAGATCATCGGGCCACCATGCACCTCGCCGATGGCGCGCACCAGGTCGGCATCGCCTTCCAGCAGCGAGAGCGCCAGCCAGCGCGTATTGTAGCGCTGTGCGGACAACGCGCTGTTTGCGCTGATCACAGTTTGCAGGGTTTCCAGCGCTTGTTCGATATCGGGTTGGTAGGTGACGAGGGGAGTCTTAAGGGTGGAAGCCGGTGTAAGCGTCATAGACTAGCCTGTACTGGTGCCGTTGTAATCTGCAAAACACTTGTTTTTAGGTCATCCAGTCCGTGCTGCTGGGTGGCAACGGTTTCGATAACGGGTACACCCAAGCGCGCGGACAGCCGTGAAGTATCAATCGCGATGCCGCGCGCCGCAGCGATATCGACCATGTTCAACGCCACCAGCAGCGGTACGCTCAGCTCGATCAACTGCACGACGAGATACAGGTTGCGCCCCAGGTTAGCCGCATCAGCTACTGCAACTACCAGATCGGGCTGCTTGTGGATCAGGTAGTCACGGGTGATGATTTCCTCTACGGAGTACGCGGCCAGGCTATAGGTGCCCGGCAGGTCAACCACGTCAAACGTGATGTCATCGACCGTGAAGTGGCCTGTTTTCTGTTCGATGGTTTTGCCGGGCCAGTTGCCGACGTGTTGGTTTTCACCAGTCAGTGCATTAAAGACCGTGCTTTTGCCTGCGTTCGGATTCCCCGCCAGCGCTATCGTGTAGGGTCGCGTCATCGCCCGTTAGTCCATTCGACACGAATCTTGTTGGCCATGCCCCAGCCCATTGCCAGCCGTCCGTCCTGGCACACCGCCAGAATCATCGGGCCATGGCCATGCGAAGCGCGCACCACACGCACATCCATGCCAACTGCCAGGCCGAGATCCGCTAATCGCTTCCGGAACTGCCGGCCCTCATGCACATGCACAATCCGCCCCTGCTCGCCTGGAGAGAGCAAACATAACGGCATAACTGCACCCTCTAGTTCCTGGTTGGGGCAGTCGTCACAGTCTACGCCGGGGACGCATGTTTCCAATGGCTGGACACCATCTGGCAGCGAAGGGGTCGCCCCGTTGTCACGAGTATCTGTGCGGAAGAAGGTCAGCAGTGTGTTCAACATAGCAAATCACCTTGATGTTGTTTCGAATCCAAAACACTAATTGCGAATAATTCTCAATAAGAATTATCTGCAATTATAGCATTGAATTTTGTTGATTTAAGTGAGCTTTATCGCTACCTGGCATACCGAACGTCACCCCCCGGGTCCAACCAGCACCTAACGGTTCTCGTTGGCCACCGGAATCCCGCACAGGAACATAAACGGCACGTCGCCGGTATTCTCGTAGGTGTGCTGCATGTCTCCCGGCACCAGCACTGCATCGCCCGACTTGAGGTCATACCATTCATCACCCAGCAAGACGCGACCCTGGCCTTCGATCACAAAGTTTTCGTGCTCATACGGGTGGCTGTGACGCGGCGTGTGTCCGCCAGGCGCAACCTCGATCAGGCGCAGTGCGTAGACCGGTGCGCCATCGTGCTTGTTATCGATCAACCAGCGGATCGTGGTCCCTGGCGCTTCGTCGCCAAACACCTGCGCCGGAACGTCCGAATAGTGAACAACTTTCCCGTTTGCTTCGGTCATGTCGTGATCACCCTTCAATCAATTCAATCAACAGGTCGCTGCCATTCTATCAGTTGTACATAGTAGAAATCAAAAGACACGCCCCTGCGTGTAACATAATTTTTTTTGAAATTGCGTCAACAAGCAGCAAGCGCGTCCTGCGCGGATTTCTGAAGATGGGCAGTTTGTGCTACAATGCCGGGCTATGCGCAAATTGACACTCATCCTGACCACCGTCACGCTGCTGGCCGCACTGGTTTTGCTCCCGGCACAACCACCAACTGTTGCCCAGGATGGTACCCCCGCCCCTGAACTCACCCCGCTGCCCAATTATGGCAACGATCCGCTGGTCGTGGCGCTGCCCTTTGGCGAATCGTTCGACCGGAATGAAGGTTGGCAGCCGGATGGGGCCTGGGTGTATGATGTCCTTTCGGCCTACAGTGGTGCCGGCTGGTTCGCGGACATTTCACCGCGCCAGGCCACCAGCAACCTGACTTACGAACGCCTGATTGACCTCAGCGGAACACTCAGCGTGCAACTGGTTTACCGGCAAAAAGGCTACTTGCCCCCGTCCGACCTGATCGCGCTCGATATCAGCCTGGACGGGGGAATGACGTGGCTTGCTGTTGACCAGCAGATCGGGCTGGAAAGCCCTGACTGGGATACACGCACCATCGACTTGACGGACTTCCGAGGCCAGGTTATCAGCCTGCGGTTCCGGGTCGCCACCGGCATCGAGACTACGCTACCCCCTGAAAGCGGCTACCGGATCGACAGTCTGACGATTCAGTTTGTGGCAGCGACTCCCACGATGGTCTATGTGCCAGTCGAGACGCCGCCGCGCACGCTCATGGGCTTGCATCTGATCGTAGGTGCGCGCCGGGAACCCGTACTCGAACTCGCCACCCGTCTGCGCGACATTGGCTGGCCGCTGGGCACGGTCAAGGGCACGTCCGGCACGGAAGACATCCTCAACGAAGTCGCCCGGATTTCGCCCGACACGGTGATCGTCTTCCGCTCATTGCTGACACCATTGGGCCAGCGCGACTGCCCCAACACGGCCAATTCACCGCAGGCCGAAGCCCAGCTTTGGATGGCCGGGTTGCAGCAGTATTGGGCCGGGGTAAACGCCGATTATTACGAGATCGTCAACGAATGCGAACCGCCAATGGAGTGGATGGCGGCCTTCTCGATCGAAGCAATGCGCATCGCCAACTTGCAAGGCCAATGTCTGTTGCTTTTCTCATTCGGTCCTGGCAATCCTGAACCGGAGGAATTCGCGCAACTACTGCCCGTCTTCCAGTACGCACTGGAAAACCCCTGTGGACCGGGACGATTGCATGGCATTGCGCTGCACACGTATGGCATCGGGCAAACCACGCTGGTGTCCGAATCCGGGATATATCTCGGTTTCAGGCACAGACTGTTCTATTCCACCATCCTGACCCAACTGCCCGAAGCGGTGCGGTTGCCTGTTTACCTGACCGAGGCCGGTCCAGGAGATGGTCGAACTGATTTTACGTGCGCGGACGTGCAGCGCGACGTGATGCAATATACGCAGCAGCTTGAATATGACCCGTATATCCAGGGTTTTCACTTGTGGAACCTGGGACCGCCAGGCGTCTGGGTTGATTTCACGCCCTGCCTGCCAATAATCGGAGATGCACTGGTCAACTATTACGCCAACAAATAGGCGTTCATCCTGGCAACAGGCAGGATTGCAGCCGTATGCGCGTCAGACTATCACTGGTCATGATTGGCAACCATCGGTAAACTGGCGGGCAACCAAACAGGAAAAACCATATGGTGGGGGGTAAGCAGAAGGAGTCTACAATGTTTCACAAAATCAAGCTCATCATCCTGACCACAGTCGTTGTCGTGACGTTGTGGGGTGGCAGCGGAGCAGGTACAGGCGCCCACGCGCAAGAAGGTCCCGACGGCACCACCGTCTACCAGCTCAACATGCGCACCGGTCCCGGAACGAATTTCATCGTGATCACCATTCTTGATCCCAACGTGGGCCTGGTATTCGAAGGTCGCAACGAGGATATGTCGTGGCTGCTGGGACATACGCTGGACGATACCTTCCGCGGATGGGTTTCCAGCTTGTACTTAAACTACACGCCAGGGTTCACGGCGGCACGATTGCCCGTCAGCGCCGAAATTATCGATTTCCAGACACCTGCCCCCGCAGCACCTGTAAGCGCGCCTGGTGAGGCGCCTGCTGCGCCACAGCCCCAGGTGACCGGCATTGCCCCGGCACTGGAAGCTGTCCCGGTGGTTCCCTCCATCAGCAGCACTGTGTACAGCATTTATGCGCGCGGCCAGGAACTAGGCAACAACGCCAACGTTTTCGCCAAAGTAGGCGAATGCAATACCATGTCGCACGCTTTCCTGGTCCCCTTCGGCACCGGACAATATGATCTCGGTCAGTATGCGTATTTGCAGCGCACCATCGACTTCTTCACCACCGAGTCGTTCACGGCAGACAGCCGCGCTGCGGCGGCGGGTTTCACCTGCTCGACCGTTGTGGATGCTGCGTGGAGTTCGCCGGGCTGCCCCGGTGGACTCTCGCCGTTGGAATGCGAATTGGACCGCCTCAAACCGAGCGTGGTGATCGTCATGCTGGGGACTCATGATGTCTTCTTCCTGACACCGCAGCAGTACGAGCAAAACATGCGCACCATCATCCAGACCTCGATTGACCGGGGCGTGATTCCGGTACTGACCACGTTCCCGACGTGGCCGGGTGACTATCCGGAGCGCGCGCAAAATCGCATCAATTTCAACACGATCCTGGTTAACCTGTCGCGCGAATACGGCATACCGCTGATCAACTTCTGGCTGGCGGGACAATCTGTTGATCACGCCGGTGTGGGCGAAGACTTTGTCCACCTGACCGAGCGCGGCGACAACTGGACCTCGTTCAATGGGGACGAGTATGTCTACGGTTTTACCATGTGGAACCTGGTCACTTTGCAGACACTGGACGCGCTATACGTGAACGTCCTGTCGCAGTAAGGGCAGCAGGTCAACCCTGTACACCATTTTCCGCCGGGGCAGGTTCGCACACCCGCCCCGTTTTCTTTCGCCATCAGTCTTCCGCATACCGGATCGTGATCGGCATTTTGGCGATTGAGGACACGGCGAGTTCAATCGAGTAGTTCAACCGTTCGCGCAGCCAGTCCTCCTCTGGTAACCGAGGGGGTTTGATGGTCAGCACGCCATCTTCGTAAGACACAACCCTGGTCCCGGCTAACCACATCGAAAACGTCGAGCGGTTCAACTGCGCACTCAACTGCCCCAACGCCGCAATCCAGATTTCGCGGATAGTCAGATTTCCTCGGCCAGGACGCTCATCCAACCCCTTTCCCTGCTCCACCTCAGGCTTGGGTGGCACTGGCCAGGGTCGGGTAAGGGGATCGTCTTCTGGATTGGCATCTGAGCTAGCGTCGGTGTAAGCAGAATCGATGATTTGCTCGGACGCGATCACGTCCAACCCAAATGGCAGCGCGCGATCATCGCGGGGAACGTGTTCAATCCACACCTTACGTCCCTCGTCGAGCCATTTCCCGATGGGAAGCCCGGCCAGAAATTGCCACTGCTCCCAATGCTCAACCGGGGACATATCAGCTTGCATTTGCCAGCGCTGCATAAGCCAGCTCAGGTAGCGCGGCGGGTGGGTGATCGTCCGGTCGCACCAGATGGCCAGCAGCAGCGCCACCAGGTCACGCGCCGACACTTGTCCACTGGCAACCAGGTCCCACGCCGGGGTATGGCGTCGCACCGGTTCCAGCCAGGTTTGCTCCAACCACAGGGTCGCTGAGGCCGCCTCGCACAGCGGCGTTTTGGGCGCGTTGGCCAATGTGTGGGCGAGTTGATCAACTAACGTTTTTTCCTGAACATGCGCCTTCATTTTTTTCGCAGCAGCAGCATCTGGGACGGGAGGTTGGCTGGCAGGAAGTGGGGATTTTGGCAAGGCAGGTGGTGGATCTGGATGCTTGTTGTTGCTGTTTTGTGCTGAGTTTGAATCAGGTGCTTGTTCTTTAGACTCAGATTCTCTGTGCGCGGTTGTGGCAGACCCGTGTGTACCGGTGTGGCGGACCCCATTCGATCCAGTGTGTTTGGTTGTGGCAGACAGTGCTTGATCCGGTGTGTCTATTTGTGGCGGACCTTCATTTGTCCGGTGTGTCAGTTTGTGGCGGACCCCGTTTGATCCGGTGTGTTCATTTGTGGCGGACTCGTGCGACATGCCGCCGCCTTCCGGCCAATGATTCAACAGGTAGTGGTAGCGTTCGCGGTCTTCTGGCGCGATGGGAATGTTCAAGGCGACCGTGAACTGACGCGCGACCCATTGTGGATGGGCCGGGTCGCGTCCTTTTTGGGTAGCAAGTTGTCGGAAGAAATCATCCAGCGTCCAGCCATCGTTTTCTTTGGCGTTTTCCACGTTGCGCCGCCACCATTCGCGCGTGCGCCCAATCACGGTCAGGATGGTATTAAGCGCGGGCACCCAGCAGGTATCGCGCTGCACGCCTTCCGCCGGGTTGTCGTAGACTGTTCCTCGCAGCCAGAGATAAGCCCAGGCCAGGTCGTGACCCAGGAGCTTCCACCATTTGCGCCGGAAGTATTGTGGCACGATGATCCGGCTGGTGCGGCCATCGTCGCGTACTAGGGTTATGTGGCGGTGGAGATTTTCAGCGGCCTGGGCGAGGGCTGATTTTTCGGCTGGCGTGGCCGGTGTCCATGTCGGGAACGCACGATGGAGCACATCCTGGGCTGTGAACGCGCGCGGAGTTGTGAAGTGTTCGCTGGCCTGAGTCTGAACGGGGGCCCATAGCGATTTGGCGTCGAGTTCCAGCGCACGCTGCGCCGCGTCCAGGGGAGTATCCGCCAGATTTTGCAGGACTGTGAGCAGATGATCGGCGTCGGCAGGCGTCAGGGGGTCGTCCATGCGCACCCGGTAGCGGTTGGCCTGCTGTGTGATCTTGCCGCCGGCGTCGCGCACCTTTTGCCCAGACTCCAGGCGCACAAACGCGGGCAGCCAGGTATGTTCCAGGCAGGTATACAAATGGCGGCGAGACATTGCCGCTTCGCGCGCCAACGCCGTCCCGCTAATCGAGATCACTTCCCCATGACAGCGATAGTCGAGCTGGCGCAGTGTATTGACCACGCTGGCGACGTTCGGCCCCAACACCGGCAGCCACCGCTCCAGGAAATAGCGGTTCACGCCCATCACCACTTCGTCCCGGACGATGGCGCTGTATGGCGTTGTATATTCTGATACCAGGGATATCGATGCGTCAGCCCGATCAACGCTGATCATCTCACACTGCTCCCATATATGAAATCTGGTTGGGAGGAGGTGAGGTGCCCCAGGACGTTGACAGACCACCCGTTTGACGTTAAAATGTGGGTGGGTAAATGGTTTTACTTCCGTGTGGGACGGAGTAAAAACCGGTGTCTGGGTTGAGTGGCTGTCGGACTCTTTTGTCCCTGGAGCAGCCTCTCTCCTTTTTAGGGCTTGTGCTGGTTCCAGCCAGCTACGGCCCTAAAATTTTGCCCTAACACAATTATTTAATTGTTAATGTTAAATTCTTTCTTGATCTTACCAGATCGAACGCAAATGATCACGTTCCTCTAACCTGCGATGTTATCACCTTTTCTCAGGCGAGTCAATTCTGCTGTGAACTTTTCCCGTTTTTGGCAACCGGTGCTACAATGGTGCTGAGAATATGCGTTTCTTAGATTCGCACTGGACTCGTTAGAAAGTGGATTTCTTTCTAGCCACGAGTTGTGTTATAGTTTGTAATAATCAGGAGTCGCCGATGTCCAAGCTCACACCCAAACAGGTTTCTCCCACCTTCGCCCAGGACCCCTCTGTGACCCAGCGGCGGTTGGAAGATCTGCAGCGGATGTACGGGATGTACACCTATCCGTTTTCGCTGTCGCCCAATCCCGACTATCTGTATGTCGCAGGGGTAACGGCGCGTGCGTTGGCCAAAACGACGTTTTGCATCGACCAGCGTCAGGGCTTGAGTGTAATTATCGGCGACTATGGCACCGGCAAGACCATGCTGGCGCGCTACATCTACAATTCCTATACAGCGGGCGACGTGCGCGATCCTGGTGTGGTCGCCTACATACCCGACCCGCCCCACCCCGGCACCCGCGAACTACAGCGGCGGATGATTCAGGAACTGGGTGGCAGAACCGGCAAGCGAACCAACGATGGCCTGATGGAAGACTTGCGCACGATGGTGCTCGACATTTTTGCCGCCGGGCATAACTGCATTTTGATGATCGATGAAGCGCAGGTGCTTGTCCCGCGCCAGCTCAACATTATTCGCGAGTTGTTTAATTTTAACGCCGGGGGCATGGTGCCGCTGCAGGTGGTGCTCATTGGCAAAGAAGAACTGCGCCTGCACCTGCATCACGCCCCAGACCTGAACGACCGCGTCGCATCCCGTTCGACGCTGGAACCCTTCACCCCGGCGGAGACGGGTGAGTTGATCAATTTCCGGCTCAACCGGGCAGGATGCAAAAACACGTTGTTTCTTCCCGATGCATTGGACTTGATGTACGATATCTCAAAGGGATATCCGCGCAAAGCGATCAAGCTGGCAGGCGCGGCCTTGTGGTACGGTGTCGAGTTTGGGTTAGACCAGATTTCGGCAGCCGCGTTGGATGCCGCGCGAATCCGGGATGAGATCGAGTAGGCTAGAGTTGGGAGTGCACTGTGGTGACTAAGCAGGATGGCAGCTTTCGCCGTCTGGTCCAGGTGGTTAAGGAACAACAAAAAGTTCCTCCCCAACCAGAGAAAACTGGTGGACCAGGACGTCCTCCCAAACACCGCGTACCAACGACCGGTTACTTCTATCGGTCAACGTACATTCGAATGAAGCGGCTGTCTGAGCAATGCACCCAGGAATCTGGCCGTGTGGTAAGTATTTCTGATTTGTATAACGATGCCGCAAGGCAGCTTATTGCGGATTTAGATGATCTGCTGAATGACGATATGCTGTTGCCCGCCGGTGCGCTCACGGTTCCGGCCTTGCTTGGTTTGCGCGAATTAGTGGATCGCCCGATTTACACCCCGCTGCGCGAGCTAGAACCCCGGGGGCGTCAAAAGCGTACCACCCTATACCTCGACCAACTGGTACGCGATACGCTGGTTGATATGAGCCTGCGGTTCAGCCTGCAACTCCGGCGCGCAGTGCACTATCACCGGTTGTTGGAGCTTTCCGCTGCCTGGTACTTATCAGGATTGGATATTGCTCTGGATTAGGTCGTGTTGGCGGGCATATCCGGTTGCTACTGATGTTAGGCTCGAATGCCAATGCAGTCTAGGATGTTGAGTGAAAAGTCCCCCACCCTTCGGCTGTTTCTGGTGAAAAAACAACAGCCCTGCCTGAAAGCTTACCAAATGCCTTAGCATCACAATCCCATAGGGCGTCCTGTGTCCCCGGAGAAGCGCTCCCAAGCCATTGTAGCGATTCTAACCAGGGTATAAATACTCGAACTGGCACGTTTTGTACAAACCGGTATAGTGTTGATTCTGGTGCGATATGATAAAAATAATGGAATGTTCCGGGACCAACACTGTCCAGCAAATGCTGAAATGAATGGTTGACGAAGATCGTCTGCCGTTTTGAATGAAACCAACACGATCAAATACTATTGTTATTCTGTCCAAAAACAGGAGCAAAAACGATGCGAAGTATTTGTCTTACCAACAATAAAGGCGGTGTGGGCAAGACCACGACTGCTGTCAGCCTGGCGCATGGTCTGGTACTGCTGCTGCGCCACAACAACATGCCGCATCGAGTGCTTTTGATCGATACCGACTCGCAGGCGCATGCTACGCTGTTGACGACCGGCGAGCGTGAATGGGATCGAACCCAAAGCCTGGGCGAGGTTCTTCTTGCAAAACCATCGAAAGCCGGATCGGTCTTGCAACGGCTCATTATCCCCTCGAATTGGGACGCAGACTTGCACGTACTGCCGGGTTCGCCAACGTTGGATGGCGTCAATGCGCGGTTGGCTGAAGATCATGGTTTTGCCGTGCGACTGCGGCACGCCTTGCGCAGCGTGGCCGACCAGTACGATTGGGTGGTGCTGGACACAATGCCGTCTTTCTCGCGCTTGACGACAATGGCGATGGTGGCCGCGACGGATATCGTGATCCCGGTTGAGATGCGGTTTCTGGAAACGATTGGTCTGCAGGCTATCATTGAGAAGATCACCGAAACTCAGCAAACCTGGGAAATACCGCTGCGGCTGACCGGGATTCTGCCAGTAAAATACGATCAGCGGGTTACGTTAGAGCGTGAGAACCTGGAGCTGTATTCCGAACACGCCTTTTATGGTACGCGGTTGTTCCAGACTCCGATTCCATCGAATGTTGCGGTGTCGTATGCGCATGATGCATGTGAATCGATCTTCGATTTTGATGACCGGTCAAATGCCGCGCGCGCGTACATGGCGGTGGCGCGAGAGCTGCTTGAACGCATTTTGAGTTCGGCGGGGGCAAATTAACCGATGACGAAACGACGTTCGAAAGGTACCCGCGCGCTGCTGGAGGAGATGGGCGATCTCGGTGGATTCGCAGAAACAATGACGGAGATCACCGGCGCGGGATTGAAGGTGGTTGATATTGTGCTGGATCGCATCCGGCCCGATCCGGCCCAACCTCGCCGCGTACTCCCGCAGTCCATCCGCCAGGAATTCCTGGCCGGGCACATCAATGCGCGCCAGGCATTGGAGCGCTGGGAGGCGCAGGTTGCCGAAGAAGCCACGCGCAACGGCCGCCCGCGTCCCGATTGGAAAGCGCTGTTGGAGCGCAACCCCGAAGACCGGAGCGATGATACCGGAGTGGATGCGCCCGGAATCGCGGGGCCGGAAGAAGAACTGCTGCGCGCGATTGTGTCCACTGCGGCCACGATTCGCTATGGTGGGCAGGTCAGCCCCATCACGGTGTCCGAAATCGAGTCTGGCAACTACTACCGTATCGAAACCGGGGAGCGTCGCTACTGGGCCCATCACTGGCTCAATACGTGGCTGTCCGAAGGCTTTGATCAGATTCAGTGTATTGTGGTCGAGCGTGCCAGTCCCTGGCGACAAGCGGCAGAAAACACCAGCCGCGAACGCTTGTCTGCAATGGCGATGGCGCGCCAGTTGGCGACACTGCTGCTGGATTTGCACGACATCCAGCCGGATTACGCTCAGGCTATTCCCAACGATTGGTACCGGCAGGCGCTCCAACACCGGGTGCCGCGCGGCGAGGGCGAACGGCTGCGTGCGGCGCTGGGTGGCATCAGCCGGTCGCAGTTCAGTCGCATTCAGGCGCTGCTGGAGCTGCCGGATGCAGTGTGGGAACTCGCAGACCGCCACCGGGTTGAGGAAAAGCGGTTACGCTATCTGCTCAAAATTCAGGATGACGCCCTGCAATTGCAGGCGATGAAGGCAATTGTGGCTAGTGACCTATCGGCGGAGCGCATTCAGCAGATCGTCGAGCGCGGCGAGTTCGACGAGTTTGTGGAAGGTGCATCGAGCGGTGTGCCAGTATCGCGCCGTCCGGCTGGGCCGGATCGCCTGGTGAACAACTGGTCGCGTTTGGTGCGCGACGTGCCCAAGACCGACCTGGACCAGGTGGTTGATCAGTGGCTGCTGGATGAAAAACCCGATGATATTCGCAAGCAGTTGAGCACGCTGCGCAAGCTGCTGGACCTGGTCGAGAAGCGTATCGAACGCGATTAGGGCGTTGTGGTTGCGGGGTAAATTGAATAGTCATGTTGCCGCGCGGTGCTTATGAATGATTGCCCGTGCGGTTATTATATCCGGGGCGAAGTGGAGGTTCCGAAAGAACGCTTTGGCGAAGATGTCGGCCATGATCCGGAAGAAGCCCGAAGCCCCGACAACTACCATACCCTGAACAACTGATGGAGTATCTGTGTCGAATTTACTCAGTTTGCTAAGAAGTTGGGGGGCAGACTTTTGACGGCATGAATGTCCATGATTGACCACACATGATGTTCGATTGTGGCAAGCATGATCTGGGCCTGGTCTGATGTTTGTTGATACTGATCCCAGTCGAAGGTTTCAGGAAAAAACCACCGGATGATTGTGTGGTTTTCATCGTCCCAAAACACGTCAATGCTCATGATGTGTTCTTCCCCCGCCAGTCTTGTATGTCGTACCTGATTATAGCGCCGGTTGGTTTTTCAAGAGAATGGGATTGCCCTGCTCCTTGAGCAGGCACGCGGTCGATATGTTGCCCCGGGGCAACATAACAGGCCGTCAATGCTTGATCAAGCCGCCGTGATAGACCAACTCATACACCAGTTCCCCCTCGAGGATGATCTGCTCTTTGCCGGTGAAATGCCCCACATCGCCCTCACTGTTATCAGTGTAGGTTAGGTTGCCCACCATGTGTTCGAAACCGCCTAGAAAGCGCCCTTCTGCATACATCTGCGTCAGGCTTTGTTTGATCATCTGGCCAATCTCGGCGGCGCTGATGCGGTCTGGATGCAGCAGCCAGCCGTAGTAGTTCATTGCCCAGACCGGTTGCTGGCGAAAATAGACGACTTCCTGCCCAATGAAGTCTGCTCCACCGAAGTAACTGTCGTGGTAGGCCCAATCCCCCTCAATATACTGGAGATCAATTGACTCCAAACGGTAGGATAGGAGTTTCTGCCCATCGCCGACATAGGTCGCACGCTTGGCC
>JAADYV010000430.1 GCA_010092855.1 Chloroflexota bacterium
CCCAGTCCTGGTATGGCGTCCAGCAGTTATCCTCGTAAGCGTATTCCTGCCCGTTGACCATCCAGCGCGCGCCGATGGTCGAACCGGCCCGCAGGTTACGGACGGTCGTCACCACGTAAATCTCGCCCGCATCGGCGCTAAAAGCCAGTGTGGTCCCTACTGCACAGCCATCTTCGGAACGAACACCGGTGGCGGTCACGGTGTTGGAGAAGGTGGTCGGCGGCGCTGTTGATACGATCACCGGCGTCACGGAGGGACGAATGCCAGCCAACTGCGGGCAGCGCGCCAGGTCGACCGGGATCACCTGGTCCCCGCGCAGCCACAGGTCATTGGCCAACACCCACCAGGTGTAGCCGTCCGGCAGCGCGATCCAGGCATCGGCCACCGTTCGCGCGCCAAACGGCAGCACGCCAACCACCTCCGCCTCCACATCCGGCGCAGCGTACAGGCTCACGTTCTCCCAGTGTGCGACAACCGTGCATATCTCCAGGATCAGGCCGCTGAGCGTGGTATGGATCGTGCCATCGGGGTTCATGATGTGCAGCGTATAGTTGCCCGGCAGCACGTAGCGCTCGATGATCTCGCGCACCTGGTCGATGGTATCTGCGGCTTGGGGCGCGCGTGCGCTGCCCGCCAGGTGGATATCCAGCCGGAACATAAACCCGTCTTGCAGCACATAGGTATCCAACAGCCCATCCAGGCCCAGCGCCACGAACCACGCGCGCGGCGGCAGCAGATAAGCGGCGGGGATGGCAACGGCCAGGTCGTTTGCGGCGGCGGCATACGTTTCCGGCGCGGAGGCTAGCAGGGACGGATCACCCAATCCCGTGCGCAGCGTGCCAAAGTGCGGATTGGTCCGCACCTCCGGGTAGGCGTCCGCCAGCGCGTCCAGGTAGATTTCCCCGGCGGCCAGGAGGGTGGCAAGCCGCGCTGCATCGCCGGTGGAGACCGAAAACAAATCCGCCAACAGCCGTAGTTGGGTGGGCACATGCAGCAGGTTCGAGACTTCTGCGCCCGGCGGATTGTGCAGGCTGTACACGGCCTGGACCCCGTCAGGATACGGCAGCGCGTCCTGCAACCGCAGCATATCCCGGACGACGCTCGCCCGGCCAGGGTTAACGACCACCATCAGGTACGTGCCGTCGGCGGTGGCGGCAAGCCAGGCCTCGGCGGTGACGGTTTGCAGCGCCTGGTTCATCAGCGCGTCGTAGGTGGCGGTGATGTCGGGCGTCGCGGGGGGCGTTGGCGTGAAGATCGACGCGGTGGCCGTCAGGTCCAGCCAGACCAACGTTTCGAGCGGCACGGTCGGGCTGGTCCGGCCATCTTGCACAGCATACGCAGCCGGAGCAGGTTGGCCCTGCGCAGCAACGGTCACCACCACCAGGGCAACCAGCATCATTGCACACACGAACCAGCGGAAGAATCGGCGGTTGGGCATTACGGGTGTCTCCTCAAGACTAGCAATCAGCGCGTCAGCATGTCGGCATGACAGCCAGGCGCGAACCTGCGATTCGTTGGCCCTACCCGGCCTAGCTGGTATTATGGTCGGCACCCTGCGCTTTGCGCCAGTTTCATACAAGGAGCCGCCACCATGCCGTTTCTGTGAGGAAACCGGATACCCCCGCGCCTGGCACGCCGCTTCACGAGTTTTGCGGCGGTGCTGCTGATCATCGAGTTTCTGGACGAACTGGTCTTCGGTGCCGCCGAAGCCGCCTGGCCCCTCATCCGCGACGATCTCGGCCTGTCCTATACCCAGATCGGGCTACTGCTGACTGTGCCCACCCTGTTCAGCGCGCTGGTCGAACCCGGCCTCGGTATCCTGGCCGACGTGTGGCGGCGGCGCGTCCTGATCCTGGGCGGTGGCGTGATCTTCGCGCTGGGCCTGCTGCTGATCGCGTCCAGCCAGTCGTTCGGCCTGCTGCTGCTGGCGTTTGTGATCCTGTTCCCGGCTTCCGGCGCATTCGTCAGCCTGTCGCAAGGCGCGCTGATGGATCATGCCCCGGAGCGCCGCGAACACAACATGGCCCGCTGGACCTTCGCGGGATCGGTCGGGGTGGTGGCCGGACCGCTGGTGCTGGCCGGGGCGGTGTGGGTGGGGTTGGACTGGCGCGCGGTGTTCGTGGGCTTTGCGCTCGTGGCCGGAGGCGTGGTCGGGTTGGCGTGGCCGCTCCGCTTCCCGCAGCGCAGCGCGAATGCCGATCCAGATGACTCGTCCGCACCCCCCCAGACGTTCCACGCAGGGCTGGTGAATGCGCTCCGGGCCATGCGCCGGCATGACGTGCTGCGCTGGCTCATGCTGCTGCACGCCGGGGACCTGATGCTGGACGTGCTCTACAGCTTCCTGGCGCTCTACTTCGTGGACGTAGCCGGCATGTCGCCGCAAAGCGCCGGATTCGCCGTCGCCGTGTGGACCGGCGTGGGCCTGGTCGGGGATTTCGCCCTGATCTCGCTGCTGGAACGTGTGCCCGGCCTGGTCTACTTGCGTATCAGCGCCGCGCTCATGCTGCTGGTCTATCCCGCGTTTCTACTGGTGCCGGTTCTTGCGCTAAAATTGGTGCTGCTCGGCGTGATGGGCCTGCTCAACGCGGGCTGGTATTCGATCCCGCAGGCGCAGCTCTACGCCACGCTGCCCAACCGGAGCGGCACCGTGCTGGCTGTTGCCAACATTGCCGCGCTGGTCGGAGGCCTGGTTCCGCTGGGGCTGGGTATTCTGGCCCAGGCCGCCGGGCTGGATGTGACGTTGTGGGCGCTGCTGGCCGGGCCGCTGGTCCTGGTGATCGGCCTGCCGCACCACACACCGAAAACCGATGAGCCGCAACACGAAGGATAAACTTATGATTGAAAGCCGCATTTTTCGCCTGGCGCGCCGCCTGAATCCCAAGCTGAACGAGCTAGACGGCCAGCGCCAGATGATCGCGTTTCTGCAAATGGTGCCGGTCATGGTCACCGGTATCCCCGCCTTAATCGCCCTGGTCTGGCTCGTGCTGGCCACCGACCTGGGCGTTTTCGCGGACAACCCGGTGGTGTTCGGTATTCTCGCTTTCGCTATGGTGCTGAGCGATCAGCGCTCCTTCACCTTTTTCATCGCAACCAAAGACGGCCAGGACCTGCCCACGACCGGGTCCCTATCTGGCATCGTGATGTGGAGCGCGGCCTTGATCTATGGCCCTTCGGCGCTCTGGCTGTCAGTAGTACCGGTTACACTCCGCATGGTCCAGGCCGGGCGCGAACTGCGACGGCTTAACGACAACGTCTTCTGGCAGCCGCTGTCACAGTTGACCCAGTTGCTCGGCGGCGAAACGATTGTTAGCCTGATGGGGCTGGCGCTCTTCCGGGCGCTGGGCGGCAGCTACCCGCTGTCGGGCTTCGCAGCAGACGATTTGTACCCGGCGATACTGGCCACCGGCTTTACCATCGTCGGCACGATGATTTCGCTATATCCCCTGGTGGGCGTACTGAACGCCTACATCGGCAGCGTCGATAAGGCGAGCACCAGGCGCTGGTGGCGATTCGTGTGGCTCATGATGATCTTGATCACGCCCTTCAGCATTCTGGGCGCGCTCACCTATTCCGAGGGCAATACCGGCCTGTTCCTGTTTTACGTGGTGGGCATCGTGTTGGGCAACTTCCTGACGTATTACCTCAGCGAAACCAACATTCGCAGCCGCCAGCGCACCCGTGAGATGACCCAACTCGAAGCGCTGGGCGAAGCGATCCTGCAAGGCCCGCCCGACAGTTCCGCCCTCCCGGAGTTGCTCACAACCTACGTCGCACAGATGTATCCCAACTACCACTGCGAAGTGCGTCTCTTCCCGCGAGAGCAGCCGCCGGTCCCAGATTTTCACCTGGTCAACGTGTCGGGCATCCGCACGGTAACCGACGATTTCTGGCAGCGCGTGATCGAACACGCCGATCCCTATTTCGTCGAACCCAACTATACGCCGCCGGACATGCAGGGTGTCTACGGCGACCTGCTGGTGGTGCGGATTCTGGATGCTAATCCAGACCTGGACGCGAATCCGCAGACGGAAGAGTCACCGGCCTGCCTGGGCGCAATCACGATGTTGCGGCATCGCGCGGCCCGCACGCTAGATGCCCTGCCCGCGCTGCAAACACTCGCCTCGCAGATCGCGTCCGCCATCCGCCGCGCCCAGGTCCACGCCGAAACCCTGGCCCACCAGAAGGTGGCGCAAGAACTCGCCTTCGC
>JAADYV010000431.1 GCA_010092855.1 Chloroflexota bacterium
ATCAAACACCTGCTGCGTGATGGTGTCGGGCGTGCTGAACCAGTATTCGAACACGATCACCGGGCGGAAGCGCGCCAGCGTCTCGCGGGCACCCAACAGGGCGTTGCAGTCGTTGCCTTCGATATCCATCTTGACAACATCCAGGCGTGGCCAGTCGTGCTGGTGCAGGTAGGCGTCCAGCGTGATCGCCTGGAGCGTTAGCGTTTCGGTGGGCGCAGCGACGTGCGCGCTATGAATCGACGATTTGCCAGGGCTGGCCGAGATGTAGAATGTCAGCGTTTCCGCCTGGGAATGCACCGGTTGGGCCACCACAGCAACGTGGGCGAAATCATTGAGCGTTACCTGCTCCTCTAAACGCTGCGCCAGGGCGGGGTTGGCCTCAAACGCTGCCACACGCCCATCCGGGCCGGTCCACTGCGCGAATTTGAGCGTATAGAAGCCCAGGTTTGCACCCACGTCCAGCGCATACCCGCCGCGCGGTGTATGTTGGCTCAGCAAGTGGGTGAGCGCCGGTTGGTAGTCGCCCGAGAAGATCAACCAGCGTTCGGCGGGGTTCCGGCTGTCCAGGTGCATACGGGTGCCATCCGGAAAACGCACCGGGCCTGCATATGCGGGCAACCAACGATCCAGCGTGTTTGCCAGCCGGGTCAGTCCTTTGAGTGGACGCTGGGGGTGGCGCGCTTGCAGGCGGCGGGTGATGCGGGCCAGGGTAGGGATCGGGGAAAATGAAGGTGGCATGGTTTGTCCTTTCCGCCCCATTATACCCCAGCCAGCATTTGCCTGTACGCTTCTCCCGGCAGTACACTACGCATATACCTACGCCACATAACTATGCTGTTCTACGCTGGGGCGACGCGCATCGAAGGGGTTTGTGTATGAGTACACCTGCCAATCCGTACAACCCACTGCAACCTGTTGAGGAATTCTCGTTGTTCTATGGGCGTGAAGATGCATTAGCCTTCTTCCGGCAGAACCTCGTTGGCGCACACCACCGCCATGCCCTCGTGCTGCTGGGATGGCGCGGGATCGGCAAAAGCTCGCTGCTGCGCCAGCTTTCCCACCAGATAGACGAACGCTACCGGCTGTGCGCCATCAACCTGGGCGAGCTGGACCTGCCGCGTATCGACGTGTTGTTGGCCGCGCTGGTAGACAACATTCTCCTGACATTGGAAGACGCCGAAGTCAGCACCTACCGATTACCTGAGTGGCCTGATCTCGAAGGAGAAGCCCTGGTCGACTGGTTCTTCGGCGACTATCTGGGCGTGGCCCTGGCCGCACTACGCCAGCGGCACCTGCTACTGGTGTTGGATGACGCCCATCTCTTGTTAAACGATCCAGGGCGTGAACCTGTTGCCGGTGAAGCTGTCGAAGGGACATCCGCCAGCGTGACGGGGCGTGATTTCCTGGCGCGACTGGCGGCAGTGATCGGTGCGCAGGACCGGCTGGACGTGATTTGCGCCCTGGATGCCACCTTCGAAGATCGTGCCTTGCAGATCGACTTGCTAAATAACCCGGCGCTGCATTTCCGGCTGGCGGAATTACCGCTGGGCGAAGCGGAATTCCTGGTGCGCGAGTCGTTCGAGGTGGTGACCGAATTCGAGGACGGGGTGGTCGAGGAGATTTTGGTGCAGGCGGGCGGGCACCCGTTCCTGCTGCATTCGATCTGTCGCTTGCTTTACCGCCGCTCGGAAGAACGCGCCCACGCCGGGCCGGTCACTACGCATGATCTAGCGGCGGTGTCGGATGCAGTATACGAGCAGATTGACGACGTCTATCGCCCCCTGTGGGCGGACTCGAACCAGAACGAACGCCTGACCTTGACAGGGTTAGTGCACCTGAGCAGGCGCGAACCGGGACGGGCAGTGGCGCTGGATAGGTTACACACCTGGCTGGCATCGTCGGGCTCAACCATCACCACCACGCAGTTGGCGGCTGCGCTGCGCAGCCTGGATTATAAGGGGTTGGTGCGGCCTGATGGTGACGTGTACAGCTTGCCTGCCACGCTGCTTTCCACCTGGGTCGAAGCCAACTCTGGCATCGCGGCGGGGGCAGCGCCGGTGTCGCGGGCGGAGATGCGCCTGGTGCCCATCATTGGCGTGATCGTGGTCGTGGTGTTGATCGCGGTGTTGGGGGTGGCGTCGTTTTCCGGTTTGTTTGATACCGGGGATGAGTCGTCCGACTCGGACTTGGCCACCCGCGAGTTAGATTTCACGGTGCCCGCGCCCGACGAACCGTTGACCCTGACACCGGGCACGCCTGTGCTGCCTGCGGATGACGATGACGTTTCGCTAGATGAGTGACCGAGGGGCGCAAAAAAACGCGGACAGTGCTTGACGCTGTCCGCTTATGGGTTGCTGCGGTTATACGGCGGCAAGTTCCCAGCAGTGCTTGGTTGGCTGTCCTTCTTCATAATCGGTTGAATAGGCCGCTTCGACATCCAATTGAAACAGTAGATAACCCTCGGGCGGGGAATAGCAGGCGGCGGCAGATGCGCGGGTGCGCGTGTCGCCATCGCTGATCGGTTTGGCCCGCCCCTGCAGGCGGAACTCGCCGCCAATGCCCGACGGGTTATCGATTAGCGAATGCAGCGCGCAGCGGTCATTGTGCCGCAGGTTTGCGCTGGCGGGAGAGTCCGGGTCAACAAACAGGAACAGGTTATCCTGGCAGATCACGGGCGTGACCGGGTGAATGCCCGGTGCGCCATCGGCTCGCAGGGTGGCCAGGTATGCGACGTGCGAGCGATTGAAACGTTTTTGGCCCCAGGTTGCCAGGTCCGGTGCTGCGCGAGCGAATTCGCCCCAAGAAGCCATTTTGCTCCACCTTTCACTATTTACTACGCATGTATAATGCATTGTAGCCCAGGGTGGCGGAGATGGGTTTGTGCGACTGTACCAAACCTGTACTCCAGATACGCTTATCGCTTTGGCTTTAAAACGGGTTTTGTATTATCCTGCCAGTGTCTGTTGTATCGAAAGGGACAGAATTATGGACGACATCAATTTGAGTGGGCCGGACGAACCCAACGAGCAAAGTGATCCTTCGGCGGCCTCACCTCCGCCTCCCCCGCCACCTTCGCTACCATCCGCCGATCAACTCGCTGGGGAGCCAGCAGGCGAGCCCATTTATGGCGCACCGCCGCTGGGGCAGCAAGGTGTTCCGCCTGCCGGTGTTCCGGGGGCCGGGCAACCGTATCCCATGCCGGTGACGCCTGGGAGTTCCGGCGTGCCAACGTTTCTGGTTATCTTGCTGGTGGGATTGTTTATCTGTATCTGCGTGATCCCCATCGTGATCATTGTCATATTGGCCCTACTTGGCTCCGCGATTGGCAATATATTCTCGAACATCATCGAAGAACTCGAAGCCACGCCAGAGGGGTATTATTACATGGTGCGCAGCATCATAACGGGCATCCAGGCCTATTGGCCGTTCTAAGTGTTACTGCCGGGTAATAGTGACCG
>JAADYV010000072.1 GCA_010092855.1 Chloroflexota bacterium
TAGTCCGGGTTCAGCACGGTGGTGGTAGCGCCTAATTCGTCCAGGAAGCGCGAGTCGTTGCGGAAGAGGTGGTTCGGCCCCACCAGGTACGCCTCACCCGTGTCGCCCAGACCCACATGAGCGCTCATGATGGCCGAAATCTGGTCCAGCGGCACCTGCACTGCCAGCACCCCAATGAATTGCTGCCGGTCATAGACTGGCGCGATCAGGAAGGAGGCCGGCGCATCATCCGACGGGGCGTAGGGCTGGAAGTCCTCCAACAGCACCAGGCCAGGCTGGTGACCGGCGGCCATCTGTTGAAAACCGGTGGCCAGGTTCGAGTCTTTGTACGGCCCGGTCAGCAGGTTGGTGCCATAATCGTCTTCTTTCAGAACCGAGTATACGATGTCACCATTGTCTTCGATGAGGAAGACGTCGTAGTATCCGTAGTTGTTCAGGAAGGCGGTGAAGAACGGGTGATATTCGGTGTGACTAGCCGAGTACGCGCTGCCATCACCGGCGTCGTCAAGTTCTGGTTGGCCCAGATAGTTGCCACGCAGCGTTTCTAGAGTGGCCTCCGGTCCGTCTTCTGTTGCGTGAAGCGCCGCTTCAAATTCGGTAATAGCCTCGATGACGGTGGATGTGGTCCCCAGCACACGAACATCGCTGCGGCGTTCGCCAAACCACAGGTCGACGGTGGTCAGGCGGCTTTCTGCCACCGCCTCCAGGTGGTTAAAGGCTTCGTCCTCAAGCGCTTGCGGTGTGTTGTTGAAGAACACCAGGGTCACCACCAATGGCAAAACGGCCAGCACCACCAGCGCCACCCCGATTTTGATCGTAAACGGCCAATCGTTTACCTGGTAGAGTCGTTGCAACGTTTGCATAGCGTTTCCTCGCCAAAACTATGCCTACTAAGAAAACTGCTGCATCTGCGGCCCAAGCAGCAGGCGCTCGCAGTCGATCAGGCGCACAAACTGCTCATCCCGGTCAAATGCCCCGCGCAAATACGGGACTAAGTTAGGCTCGATCTTAAATGGCGGCGAAACAACCTGTTCCGCCGGAACGGTAAAAATCTGCTCGATGCTGTCGACCATCAAGCCAATCTTCTGATCGGCGGCCTGGGCGACGAATAACATCTCTGGCGTGCGTTGGGCGGGCGTCGTCTGCTCCAACGCCAGGAAAGCTGCCAGGTCAACCGTCGAAACGATCTCGCCGTGCAGGTTGATGACACCCAATACCCAGGCGGGCAGGTTTGGCACCGGGGTGATGTCGGGCTGGCGCAGCACCTCGTTGACAAAGTGAATCTCTACGGCATAGCGGACGCCACCCAACACAAAAACCACAACGTGCAGGCGCTCACCGGGCGGCTCGCTGCTGGCCTGGCTGTGGGCCAGGTGCACGCCACCCGCTGCCATCAAGCGCTCCCGGACCTGGTTCAGGAATTCATCGAGATGAACCATAGGCCGGGTCAGCGTCCCGTCGGTACCGGCGGCGCTGTCGCCGTTGCGCGGTTCTGACACAAGTTCTTGCGCTTCAGGCTCGTGTTGCTCAGCCCCATTGCTCTTTGCGTTGGATGACCTCGAGTCTGGCATCGTGTTCGCTCACTTCGCCTGGGGCACAAAGCGCCCAATGACATCCAACAATTCAACCGGCTCAAATGGTTTGACGACGTAGTCGTCTGCGCCCTGCTCCAGCCCCCAATGCCGGTCGGTGGTTTTGCTTTTGCTGGTGATCATCACCACCGGAATACCGGCGGTCTCCGGTTTTGCCTTGAGCCGACGGCAGACCTGGTAGCCGTTCAATTTGGGCAAGATGACGTCTAACAAAACCAGGCTGGGCTTTTCTTCGGCGGCCAGACGCAGCGCTTCCAGACCATCGGTGGCTTTGATCACGTCGTAGCCCCCCTGCGCCAACGTATTGGCCATCATATAGAGCACGGTTGGACTGTCTTCCACCACCAGTATTCGTGACATTGTGTGCACACCCTCACCGCTCATGTTTTTATTTGCGATACAATGACGGTATAATCAAACGTAAACTGGGTGCCGGGCGAACGCTTCTGGGCATCGACCGTGCTCAAGGGAGCCACCTTCACCCGGCACCTGCGCCTAACCGCGGGCGTGGATCAACCGCTTACTTCTGCTGGAAGCGGTCAATGCCTTCTTCGCGCCAGACGGTCAGTGTTTTCTGATCTTTCGGATCGATGGGGCGGCCCAGGGCGTCAACCGGGAAGTTGTACTTTTCCTGGAGCTTTTCCCACTGCTTCTTGGCTTTCGGATCGATTGGCATGACTTGGTCTCCTTTCACCTGGCCAGGTAGTGCCGGTTATCCACCACGGACAACCGTCAACGAAGTCTTCACCGCTAGCTCTGCTGGAAGCGGTCAATTCCTTCTTCACGCCATACGGCCAGTGTCTTCTGATCTTTCGGGTCGATGGGACGCCCGGTTGCATCCACCGGGAAGTTATACTTCTGCTGCAGCTTTTCCCACTGCTTTTTGACTTTCGGATCAAGCGGCATAATCGCGTTCCTTTCTTTACTAGTGCGGGATTATGGTAGTTTGAAGTGTTGGCATGTGTGATGGCGATGACGCGCCGATGAGATGTCAACACGGGCTTCATCCATCGAGGCTAACCGGAGTTAACCCGCCTGGAATTGGTCGATACCCTCTTCGCGCCACACCTTGAGCGTCTTCTGGTCTTTCGGATCAATCGGTCGTCCGGTCGCATCGACAGGATAGTCGTACTGCGCCTGTAGTTTTTCCCACTGCTTCTTAACTTTCGGATCGAGCGGCATTGTGTTCTCCTTTCGGTCTATGGTTGGTTTTGTGTGCCCACTCTGCTTACTGATAATTGCAGCCTCACCCTGGCTAGCCAGGGTGCTGTGCACATAGGATTCGGGTTGTTGGCTCTAGCCTATTCTGCGACCGCGGCCAACATTGGCGCGTCTCTTTCCGACACGGTTTCTTCTGTTTTCACCAGCCGCAGCGTCGGAGTGCCACCCAGGTCTTGCAGCATCGCGCCCAACTGCATCAGGCGCGCCTCATCGACCGGGCCGACCAGCGCCATCGTGGGGATGCCACTCGCACACACCGCGTTGGACACCTGCTGGATCGACTCGGGTGTCTGGACCCGCAGCCCGGCGATCACCTTTGCGCTGGGAATCGGACGCCGAAAATACAGCTCTTGCAGCGCAAGTCGACTCATGCGCACATACGCCGAGTCGCCGGAAATCAGGTGCTGGCTGATCAGGGATTGCTTGACACGATGCAGGTCGTCGGGATTGATGGTCTCTTCCCCCAGCTTGAACA
>JAADYV010000432.1 GCA_010092855.1 Chloroflexota bacterium
CATAGGCGGCTTGCCGCTGAGCGCATCTACGAACAGCGCCTCACAGCGCCTCATCGTGTCTTCCGTCAGGTCGAGCTGTCGCATTCTGCGTCCATGCCCGGCCAGCACACGCGAGGCACACAACGCCAACATCCACCGGACATCATCTGCCGGTATAAAGTGGATGGTGCCCCGCATCGGCCACGTGCGGATGATCTTGCCCGCGGCAATCGCCGCTTCAACAGCCGCCACGGTGGCCGATTGCATCCGCACACCAATCGCCCAGAGTGCCTGTTTGTAATCTTGCGCCTGAATCGCCCCCATCCATGTGACAACGGCTTCGGGCGTCGGGTGTTGTTCGCCATCAATGTGCTGGTTGATCAGGTGTTGGGTTGCGATATCACGGTCAGTCAGCATTGCACTCCCACCAAAAATCACTGGCTGGTGCGCCGGGGCGTAGGGACCCGGTACAGCTCCGGCCAGGCTATTGCCCGTCGTCCTCGTCCTGGCCATAGCGTGCTGCCGGAGTCTCCTGGGTTTGCCGGGTGTAGTGGTCCTCGATGAAAGCGCGCGCGGCGTCGAGGTCTGGCTGGGTGTGGAGCTTCTGGGCGCGTCCATACACGCTCTTGTAGATCGCGACCAGTTTGTCCAAAAACGTCACGTCCCCCACCATGATCACCAGCCCGCTGTTGGGGTGTGTGTACGGGGGGGACTCGGCGATCTTGGGTAGTTGGCGGACCGCACCCGGTGGCAGCCGCGTGCCCCGGAAATCCTCGATGACGTCCACCCGGTGGCTGACGCTCTCCAGCAGTTCCAACTCGACGGTCATATTGTGTTCGACATCGTCCCACGTCCAACCGGGCTGGTAGGTGACGCGGATAGCGGTTTTTTGTTCGTTGTCCCATTCGGTGGTGATGCTTGGCATATGCGTATTCCCTCCGAAGAACCTCATGACGGGACGAATTGTAACCCGCCCGGCGCGAACCCGAAAGAGTTCCCCGGTACCGGGAGGTACGAACGAGTTGCCACCTTGCTGGACGCAGTCATGCGGTCCCATCTCTTTTTGCTGGCTCAGCTATCCTTGTCAGGAAGATACTGCGCCCCAGCCGCCGCAGGCTCAAAGCCGTGCGTCTACATGGTGGAAAGTCTGCTGAAGCGACTCGGTCTTCCCGCTGGTGGACACTAGGGGGCGATGGTATTCCTGATGCTGGCGAACCAGAGCGCGAGAGTCCCTTGCAGTGGACTCATGTCTAACGTAGCCGGTGCGCTTTCAATAGCGAAGCGGCTTGAGCCACAGGCGACCAATCTCGTCCCGCACATCAGGATCGGGCGGCTGGTTACGCTTGATGGGATCGTCGGCCAAACTACCTTACGCGCGCGCCGCGTCGAACTGCGCCACCAGCGTAACGTCGTCCGCGATCAGGCGGCGGAAGTTGGCCGTGACCTGCTCCTCTAGCGCGTCCGGTGTGGTGCCGCGCACCTCGGCCAGCCGCTGGTACACGGTACGCACATCGCCCGGTACGCCCCATTCCCCCGACAGCCATTTCGTGCCGCCGGGGTTGTCCGTTTCGGTCAGCAGGCGGTCGTCGGGAATCTCGCGCGCGATGGTGGCAATGTGGTCGGAGTGGCCCAGTTCCACGCCCACCGTGAAGTAGATGCCCAGCTCGCGCATCCGCTTGAACTGCTTGAGCGGTCCGGAATACCAGTGCACGATCACGCGCGGCAGTTCGTAGCGGCGCACATCGTCCACGATATCGGCCTCTGCGCCTTTGGTGTGCAGATTAACGATCTTGCCCTGGTCGCGCGCGGCAGCCAAAAAGAACTCAAACACTGTGCGCTGGGCGGGATAGCGCTCTGCCTCCTTCACGAAGTAGTAGTCCAGCCCGATCTCGCCGATCAGGGGCGTTTCCAACGTGGGCTTGACCAACTCATCCAGCCGTTCGGCGTAGAGGTGCGCGTTTTCCGGGTGGATGCCGAAGGTGGGCACGACCAGCGGCTGCCCAGCGGCCAGCGCCTTCGTCGCCGCATACGAGTCGAGGTCCATCGAGACAGCGATGGAGAAAATGCGCGCCGCGTTGATCTCGCGCAACGCAGAAGCCGCATTCTCGCCATAGAGGTCCAGGTGGGTGTGGGTATCAATCAACATGGGGGTTTCCTTCGCAGGCAGTTGGACAGACAACAAACACGCCGGAGTCCATGACCCCGACGGCATCGGCTAGTATTCAATTGTACGAGACGCTCAGTCGATTGGGCGCAACAGGGCCACCTGAACATCCGAAACTTCATTCACATCAGCGACACCAGGAGCCTGCTCCAGCAACGGAATCGCTGTCTCGTCGGTTACTTCCACGAACAGCAGATCAAAGCTCCCAATCTCAGCCACCCATTGTACGCTACTTCCGAGCAGGTGCTGCTTCTCGAGCCATTGCATGAACGCCTCACGTCGCTGAAGATTCTGTTGTTCCAGCCAGGCATGTTTCTCGGCCCGGCTGAGTCCTGTCTTGGCGTCAACCGGTAAGGGATCGAGTGCCACCGACAAGGTTATGGTATGGGGTGATGGTCTGTTCGGCATAGTCTTCACCTTGTCTGACGTTATACAAAACAAACCGCGCCAATCCTTCGCCAACGCGGTCAGGAGGATAGTCCAATGATAAAACATCTGGCGTTTTTGGCTTTTACCTGCCTCTGTGCCTACAATCGCTACGATACACAACACCAGCGGAAGACCTACCATGTCTGGGCTTAGCCACAATCTGGAACTACAGTTCGCCGCTTTGGAAGCCGATCCTCGCAGCGATCCACACCGCATAGTTGATGTCCTGAATGCGCTGGCCAGGGAACTCCGCTTCATCGATTCGGCTCGCAGCGCCGCCTACAGCCAGCGGGCCTATGACCTGGCGTGCTCCGGCCCCCTGGCGTCCGCCCCGTATGCGCGCGGCATGGCGGCCAGTGTGCTGCTGCTCAGCATTCACCACTACCTGCTGGGAAACTACCGGGAGACACTGGCACGGCTCTTCGATGCGCAGCGCCTGGCCGAAGCCTGCGGCGACCTGGCCCTCCAGGCGGAGGTGCTGCTCAACCTGGCCCATACCTACACCATCCTGGGCGACCTGCCGGTGGCGCTGGAGGTGGCGCTGCAAGCCGTCGCGAAGTGCCAGGAAGCCGGTCTGCGGCAGGAAGAAGCCGATGCCTTCAACAAGCTGGGGATCGTGCACGGTAAAGCGGGCCGCCACCAGCAGTCGTTGGACGCGCTGCAGGCGTCGGTGGCCCTCTACCGCGCCATCGGCGACCAGTCGGGCGAAGCGGTCCTGCTCAACGATATCGCCGTGACCCAAAAAGCGCTGGCGGATTATGAGAACGCGCTGGCCAGCGCCCACCAGAGTCTGCTGCTTGCCCGGCAAATCCCGCTGGATTTCCTGGCAGCTAACGCGCTGTGCACCATCGGCGAAATCTATCTCGCGCAGGGGAACAGCGACCAGGCGCTGGCCCACTTCGAGCAGAGCATCGCGCGCTCGCGGCAGCTCGATTTTAAATACCTGGAGATGTTCGGACTGATGAGCTGCGGCCAGCTTCATGTGCAAAACGATCACGTCGAGCAGGCACTGCCCTGTTTGCTGGCAGCAGCCGAGATCGCGCAGGCCATCGATACCAAGCCGGAGCTGTACCAGTGTTACCAGGCATTGGCCGAGGCGTACAAACGCCAGGGCGATTTTGCGACAGCGCTGGCCTATCACGAGCAGTATCACGCCGTCTATCAGACGGTCTTTAACGCCGAATCGGACCGGCGCATCTCGTATCTCCAGATTGCCCACGACACTGAAACTGCGCAAAAAGAAGCCGAAATCTTCCGCCTGCAGAATGTGGAGTTGGAGCAGGAGATTGCCCGGCGCAGACAGTCCGAAGCGGAGCTGCAGCGCGCTCATGACCGGCTGCTGGCGCTGCGGCATGTGGATATCGAGCTAACGTCCCGGTTAGAAATCGGGCATGTGCTGGCGGTGGCGCTGCGGTCCGCGATCCAGCTCAGCAGCGCGGAAGGTGGCGGAATCTGGCTGACCGAGGAGGCAGGGGTAGTCCGTCTGGCCCAGCGCGCCGGGCTTTATCCGGAAGAACTGGTGGGAGCCTGTTTACCGCTTGACGGGGACATCTACCGGCAGGTGGTGCAGCACCCGCACCACGTCCTGACGACGGACTCGGCGGCGGAGTCGGCATGTGTGGCGACCCTGGCCGAAACCTGCGCATTGATCGCTATCCCGCTGGTGTCCTCCCAGGGGCTGGTCGGGGTCTTGACCCTGGAGTCGACGCGACCAGACGGGTTCGCATCCGCCAATGTCCATACCTTCAACTTGTTGGGGGCGCGGATTGCGGTCGCAGTTGATAATGCCCGCGCGCACACGGAACTCGAACGCCTGGTGGCAGAACTCGATGCCTTTGCCCGCACCGTTGCGCACGATCTGAAGTCTCCCCTGACCACGATCATGGGGTATAGCTACCTGCTGCTGGGCGATAATCTGACCAGTCCGTCCGAAGCCGAACGGCGCGAAAACGCCCAGATCATTGTTGAAATGTCCGAGAAAATGAATACCATCATCGATGCGCTGCTGCTGCTTTCCAAAGTGCGCTCGACGGCAGAAGTCACTATGGAGAATGTGAACATGGCTCCGTTGATTCGGGATGTGCGCCGCCGGTTAGCAAATCTGATCGACGCATACCAGGCGGACATGAAAGAGCCGGCGCGATGGCCGTTGGCGCGTGGCTACGCCCCCTGGATCGAGGAAGTATGGAGCAATTACCTCAGCAATGCACTGAAATATGGCGGGCGGCCACCGGTGATCGAACTCGGCGCGGACGCCCAGGCCGACGGGATGGTGCGGTTTTGGGTGCGCGATAACGGGCCTGGCCTCTCGCCGGAAGAACAGGCGCAGTTGTTCGTGCCCTTCACCCGCCTGAGTCAGGCCCAGGTCGAAGGGCATGGGTTAGGACTGTCGATTGTGCAGCGCATCATCGAAAAGCTGGGCGGACAGGTGGGCATCGAAAGCACGCCCGGTGCAGGCAGCATCTTCAGCTTCACCCTGCCCGCCGCCAGCCGTAGCGAAAAGGCGGATCGTTAGCGTCGCGCCGCGCGCAGCAGCAGTCCGCTCACCGGGATCACCAGCCAGAAGCCAGAGACGGGCATCATCAGCGCGCCAACCACCGACAGCGCCAGGAATCCCCAGCCCAACGATGCAGGCAGCGTCCCGGTGCGTTTGTGAGTCCAGCGCACGACCTCGCCCAGCAGCAGCAACATCGCCCCGGTGAACATGAACCAGAACGCGCCATCGCGGGCGGGGGTTTTGTCGGCGGCGTTGAAGAAGCCCGCGCGCGCGATCTCGCCTAACGGTTTGGCGTAGAAAAACAGCCCCACGACGCAGTGCAA
>JAADYV010000433.1 GCA_010092855.1 Chloroflexota bacterium
CGAAGGCTACCTGTTGGAAGATGGCGTGACCATGATGCTAAGATCCTTCTTTGAAGATAACATCAGGGGCTTCCCCGTTGACAACGAAGCCATCGCCGACGAGTTTTATGGCAACTCGCGGACCCCCGACTTTGAAACAGATCGTATCACCCATATCATCGTGCGCTACGAACCCGCCAACGTAGACCCTGAGGCTGGTCCCATTGACTATACCTCCACAGCGCAGGACACAATCGTATTCGAGTGCCGCGTCGAACCCAGCGCATTGGACGGTCTGGCGCGCGCTTGCCCGACACTGGACAACTAAGGCAAACCACGGGCAGCGATCTGCCGGTTGCTGCCCGCCGCCTGGTATCCGTCAATATCATTTCGATGCCCAAGTAACTCAATGGAGAACAGATCATATGCGCAAACTAGCTTCCCTTATCGTTGTCATGTTGTTTCTGACCCTAGCCGTTGGTGCAGCGTCCGCGCAAGGTGATCCACCACTCGTACCGGGTCCTAATGACACGGGTCTCTACACCACCGTCAATGCCGCCGAACATGCGGATGATGGTCGCAGCCACGTCTTTGAGTATGCCACCTTCGGCGGCAGCCTGGACGAAGATGCAACCAATACCGCAATCGTCCGTACCGCCCCCGGTTTCTATCCCGGCGCGTACAATGTGGTCACGCGCAATGAGAATGAAATCTTCGTCTACTACGGTGTCTACGGCGAGGTGGAAGGCGCGACAGGTCCGGCGGTGGCACGTCTCGATGCCGATACGCTGGAAGAAGTCTGGAACACGCAGTTGGCTGTCTACGAAAATGAGACTGCATGGAATTACCCTGGCGTGGTCGGGATGCACGGCAACGGCACGCTGATTGTCGTTTCTGGCAACACAGCCGCCGTCATTGACCCCGATACGGGTGACATCATCAATCAGGTCGATCTGCCGCAGGATGACCCTGCATTAGGCAGTTACAACGGCTTTGTCACCACCTCCGACGGCACCCTCTTCACCAAGGCACTCTTCCGCAATTGTGACGCGGAGGGCAGTGTTGCACTGGGAAGATGCCAAGATACGGATGCCACGCAAACGCTACTGGCACTCGATCCGGTCACACTGGAAATCATTGACCAGGTTGAACTGCCCGACTATTCGGTGGGCCGTGTGCCAGCGGCGGTGCATGATGGTGTTGACTATGTTTACATGCCCGGTAACGACCTCGTGTATCGCTATCGCTGGGAGGATCAAAGCCTCACGCTCGACGAAGAGTGGGGCTTCGTGCAAGTGACGGAAGAAGGCGACGCGGGTGCTGTGGCCCCCAATGTGATTGGGAACTGGGTGTTCGTCGGGGTTAACACCCTGAGCAGCAAACCGATGCCTGTCTATGCGATTTCAGCGCAAGATTCATCGCAACGGTATGTGATTCAACCCTTCGCTGACATCTCCACTCGTTTTTCGTTTGCCGTCGCGCATAGTGCCTTTGATCCAGTTAGCGGTCTCCTGATCACAGCCGATACCGGTACAGGTTACATCGCAGGGACACGTTTTGACCCAGAGAGCGGATTTGAGGTGGTCTGGCAGGAAGAACAAATCACCAGCGTCTTCATGCAGTTGATCGGTACGCCAGAGGAACGAGTCATGGTCACTTCGGAATTGACCAACTTCCCGGCAGGCCCCAGAACACCCCTCACTACGTTAAGCGCGGCAAATGAGCAAGTTGTATTCCGTGATGCCGCCACCGGGCGCGAACTGGCACGGACAGAAAACCTACCCCGTATGACTCAGGGGTCCAACATCAGCCCCGGCTTCGGTGGACGGGTGTACTTCATCGGCGTGGATGGCGTGCTTTACGAGATCACTGTGGTAAGTGATTAAGCGTAGCTCAAAACGCGCTATCTTTGCTCACGGCGAGGGCAACAACTGAGTGGACTTGGTTGTTGCCCACTATCAACCACACGGGTGGTGGTGAACATTTGACTGATGAAGGCGAAATTGCTCGCTGAAAATCGGCACATATTAGTCAACACTTCACCATCACCTCGGAAAAACAATGGAAACACAAAATGTACGTCTTCAGCATGCATTGGACACTTTTAGAGCCTGACAGAGTTGGCCGTTTCTGCGCTCATTTTGTGGCGAAAGTCTCTCCAAGAAGTCTCTATTGGCGTATCCCATTTGCTCTGAAGACGTACATGCCAACCAAAAACTCGAAGGAGAGTTGGTATGCACAAACCATACATCACGGTGCGCAATCTGCACAAAGCTTATGAAACCCTTGCCGGATCACAGCCCGTCCTGACGGGAATGGACTTCGACATTCACCAAGGCGACTTCGTGGCCATCGTCGGGGCATCGGGTGTCGGGAAAACGACCCTGCTCAACATGCTGACGGGTGTGGACGCGCCCAGCACAGGCGAAGTCGTCATCGGTGACCGCGTCATCACGGATACCCGCACTTCCCAAACCAAGTGGCGGGCAAAGAACATGGGCATCGTCTTCCAGCTGTTCCAGCTTCTGCCCACGCTCTCTGTCGCTGAGAACATTGTCTTTCCAATGGACTTCACGCGCACACACAGCCGCGCAGACCGTCGAGCGATCGCGCTGGAACTCCTGGACCGCTTCGGCATCGCCGATCAAGCCGACAGGACACCGGATATGCTGAGTGGTGGTCAGCAGCAACGTGTGGCGATCGCGCGGGCTATGGCGAATCATCCCCCGCTACTCATCGGTGACGAACCAACCGCCAACCTGGATCACATGAGCGCCAGCAACGTATTCAGCACCTTTCAGGGATTAGCCGACGGCGGGACGACGGTCATCATCACGACCCATGACCGTGACCTGGTCAAGCACGTGCCGATCGTCTACGAGTTGACCGAAGGTCAATTGCATCGGGCGACAGAGTCGCAGGCCATCCGTGAAGCCGCCAGCTAGAGGCCACATCGCCAATCAACAGCTAAAAAGGACAGAGACACCATGAACGTATCGATGTGGAAGAAAATCTGGGGTGATATCCGCACCCGCAAGAGCCGCACCTTTCTCGTTGCACTGAGCATCTTCATCGGTGTGCTGGGTGTGGTGTCGCTGATCAGCGCCGGTGATATCATGGTGACTCAGCGTCAGGCAGACATCAAAGAAGATGAACTGCCGATGATCAGCACCTTCGTGGCCGTGCCCGGCAGTGTCGAGGGCAACATTGACGACAACGACGTGATCGACACGCTGGCCACCTATCCCGGCGTGACAGTCGTCGAGGGCGAGGCGAGTTACCCGGTTTTTTGGCAGCACGAGAACGAAACACGCTTCCGCGAGTCGACCCTCAACACGTATACCGAGCCACTGGACGCACTGATGATCCAGCCTATGCGCCTCGTTGAGGGCGCTTACCCGGTTGAGGGGCAAAACCAGCTTGCCGTCGAGCAGCGCATGGCGGATGACTTCGGCCTTGAAGTCGGTGAAACCATTACTGTGCGGGTTCTGGGAGCTGAGATTGACGATGGGGTGCAGGAAGAAACGTGGACTATCAGCGGCATCGTATTCCACCCGTATAACCAATCCAGCAACGAGACCCTCTACGCCGCCTATGCGGACGCACAACGTCTCACTGGGTTCCAGGGCCTGAGCTCGATCTTCGCACGCTTTGAGGATTATCCCACAGCTGAA
>JAADYV010000434.1 GCA_010092855.1 Chloroflexota bacterium
GGCAACGTGGCCATCGATGTCGCCCGGAGCGCGATCCGCATGGGCCGGGACGTGCAACTGGCGTGCCTCGAGTCGCGTGAGGAGATGCCCGCCCATCCCTGGGAAGTGGACGCTGCCGAGGAAGAGGGTGTGGAGTTGTACACCGGGCGCTCGTTCGAACGCATCCTCGATGATGGGCACGGCCATGTCGCAGGCGTAGAGTGCCAGCACGCAGCAGCATTCAGCTTTGACGAAACCGGGCGGTTGAGCGTGGACAAGGTGCCGGACAGTACCCACGTTTTGCCCTGCGATACGGTAATTTTCTCGGTGGGGCAGCGCGCGGGTCTGGCGTTCATACCCGACGATTCCGGCGTGGGCCTGACCGGGCAGCGGACCATTGCAGTGAATCCCAACACACTGGCCGCCACGCGCGAAGGTGTGTTCGCGGCGGGGGACAGCGTTTCCGGCACAGCGTTTGTGATCGAAGCGGTAGACAGCGGGCATGTCGCGGCCCGGTCGATCATGCGCTACCTGCGTGGCGAGCACCTGGAACCGCCGCGCAAACCCGATCTGCCGGTCGTGAACCTGTCCGAGCAGGAGCTTGACGCGCGTTTGGCCAGCGGGGAGATCGTGCCCCAGCCGCGCGTGCCGCTGCCCGAACTGCCGGTGGCGCAGCGCATTGACAATTTCGCGGAAGTCGAAGGCGGTTATGACGACGAATCGGCGCAGCAGGAAGCCGCGCGCTGTTTGGCCTGTGGCATCTGCTCGGAGTGCATGAGCTGCACCTTTGCCTGCGGGGTGAACGCCATCGATCACGACATGGTAGCGCGCGAAGAATCGGTGGATGTTGGTGCAGTGATCCTCGCTCCCGGTTACCAGATATACCGCGCGGAACTCAGCGAGGAATACGGGCTGGGGCGCTTCCCGAATGTGATCACGGCGCTGCAATTCGAGCGGCTGCTCTCGGCGTCGGGCCCGACGCTGGGCCACATCCAACGCCCCTCGGACCAGGCAACACCGCACCGCATCGCGTTCCTGCAATGCGTCGGCTCGCGGGACCAGAGCCACGATTATTGTTCGGCGGTGTGCTGCATGTACGCCACCAAAGAAGCGATCATGGCCAAAGAGCACGAGCCAGACCTCGATATCCACGTCTTTATGATGGATATGCGCGCGTTTTCGAAAGGGTATTGGAGTTACTTCGAGCGCGCCCGCGACCGCTACGGCATCCACTACACCCGCTGCCGGATCAGCGCGCTGCACGAGGACCCCGACTCGCATAACCTGGTCCTGCGCTATCACGACGAAGCCGGGCAGATGCAGCACGCGACATTCGATCTGGTGGTGCTGTCGGTGGGCATGGAGATATCGGAGCCGGTGCGCGACCTGGGTCGTCGTCTGGGCATAAAACTCGACGAATACGGTTTTTGCCACACGGCGCAGTTCAATCCGTTGGAAACCAGCCGCTCCGGAATTTTCGCTGTCGGCCCCTTCCGCGAACCCAAAGACATCCCTGAATCGGTGATCGAAGCCAGCGGCGCGGCAGCCGCTTCGGCAGCCCAACTTGGTGCCGCGCGTTTTTCGTTGACCACCACGCCAGCGTATCCGCCCGAACGCGATATCAGCGGCGAAGACGCCCGCATCGGTGTGTTTGTCTGTCACTGCGGCTCGAACATCGGCGGGTACATGGATGTGCCTGGTGTCGCCGCTTACGCGCTCACATTGCCGGGGGTGGTTCATGCGGAGGATAACCTGTATACGTGCTCGCAAGACAGTATCCGGCACATCGCGGAACAGATCGAGGAGCACCACCTCAATCGCGTTGTGGTCGCAAGCTGCACCCCGCTGACTCATGCGCCGCTGTTCCAGGATTGTCTGCGCAGCGCGGGCTTGAACCCATACCTGTTTGAAATGGCGAATATCCGCAATCAGTGCTCGTGGGTGCATTCGGACGCTCCACAAATTGCGACCGGCAAAGCCACCGATCTGCTACGCATGGCGGTCGCCCGTGCCGCGCTGCTGCAACCACAGCATACGCTCGATGTGCCCGTGCAGCAGTCGGCGCTGGTGGTCGGCGGTGGCGTGGCGGGAATGACGGCGGCGCTCTCACTGGCCGCGCAAGGCTTCCCCGTGCACCTGGTCGAGCGCGAAGCCATGCTCGGCGGCAACCTGCGCCACGTCTTCACGGGCTCCAACGGCAAAGACCCGCAGCAGGTGCTGGCGCAGTTGACTGACGCGGTCCGTGCCGAGCCAGCGATCACGATGTACCTGTCCAGCACAGTCAGCGCTACCAGCGGCTTTATGGGCAACTTCACCAGCACGGTCCAGAACGCGCACGGTCAGGACCAGCAGGTCCAGCACGGGGTGACGATTCTGGCGACTGGCGGGCAGGAATATCGCGGGCCGGAGTACGGCTATGGCACCGATCCGCGCATTGTGACCCAACAGGAATTTGAACAGCGGCTGGCGCACGGCGACGAGCTGCCGCAGTCAGTGGTGATGGTGCAGTGCGTGGGGCCGGGTGAGGAGTTTTGCAGCCGCATCTGCTGCACGGTGGCGCTCAAGAATGCGCTGGCGCTCAAAGACGCCCACCCGGAAGCCGCGATCACCATCCTGTTCCGTGACATTCGCGCCTACGGGTTCAAGGAACGGCTGTATACTGAAGCGCGCGCGCGGGGCGTGGTGTTCGTGCGCTACGACGACGCTACCCGCCCGGAAGTGTCGACCGATGGCAACCTGCGGATGCGAGTCTGGGACCCGGTGCTGAAGCGCTCGCTGGTATTGGAACCGGACTTGCTGGTGCTGAGTATGCCGGTAGTACCGCACGACGACGCGGCGCAGGTTGCGGGGCGCTTTAAGGCCAACATCGACGCGGATGGCTTTTTCCTGGAAGCGCACGTCAAGCTGCGCCCGGTAGACTTCGCGTCGGATGGCGTGTTTATGGCGGGCATGGCGCACTATCCCAAGCTGTTGGACGAAAGCATGATCCAGGCACAGGCTGCCGCCGCGCGAGCCGCGCGCATACTGAGCCAGGAAACACTGACTGCAGGTGGTCGTGTGGCGGTCGTGGACGAGGGGAAATGCACCGGCTGCCTGACGTGTGCACGCATCTGCCCGTTTGGTGTGCCGCAAATCAAACCCAACCTGACCGGCGTGGGGAGCATCATGGGCGCGGCCCAGATTGAAACCGCCGTGTGTCAGGGCTGCGGATCGTGTGTCGCGGAATGTCCGGCGCAGGCGATCCAGTTGATGCACTACACCGATGCACAGATCGCTGTTAAGACCGCTGCGCTGCTGAAACCGCCAGCGGGCTTTGTGGCGCTTGAGGATATCAAACCGTTGTGAAGGGGGTCTCCCCTCGCTGGTGGTTCCGTATCCCCGAACCAGCAAGCAGGAGGCCCCCTCACCTAACTACAGCAGCGATTGCAGTTAGGTGAACAAAAATGGAGGTTGGCCGCAATGACCAACGCACAGTTACAAATTATAGCCTATTGCTGCGAACACTGCGCATATGCCGCCGCTGACCTCGCAGGTGGGTTGCGGATGCAATATCCGCCCGCGATCAAGATTGTGCAGCTGCCGTGCACAGGGCGCATCGATGTGCTGACGGTGCTGCGGGCCTTCGAAGATGGAGCGGACGGGGTGATGGCGGCGGGGTGACTGCCCGGCGACTGCCATTACCTGGAGGGTAATGCCAATGCCAAGCGCCGCGTCGCGCGGATACAGGCGTTGCTGGCACAGATCGGGCTGGAACCAGAGCGCGTGCGCATGTTCAACATGTCCGCTGCAATGGCGGGCGAATTCGTGGCGGCGGCGACGGCCATGACCGACCAGGTCTCGACGCTGGGGCCGAATCCGTTGCGCGCCCCATCACAACCAACAACTGAGCCGGAGCAGGGAGCGTGACTTATGATTGTTGCCGAACAGAAGTCCTTAGACGAAATTAAATCACTGATTGGCGCGGCGGAAAACGTGCTGGTGGTCGGCTGCGGGACGTGCGTCACCGTATGCTTTGCGGGGGGCGCGCGTGAAGCGGCTATCGTCGCGTCGTCGCTGCGCATGGCGACCAAACTGGACGGAAACAACAAA